>JAOAAJ010000033.1 GCA_026418935.1 Caloramator sp.
AAGCTCCTATCCCCTCCGCTCGACTTGCATGTGTTAGGCACGCCGCCAGCGTTCGTCCTGAGCCAGGATCAAACTCTCATGTTTAAACCCAAGCTTTTATTTGGTACGTTCGCTCTCGCTGTTCAGTTTTCAAGGACCGTCATTCAACATAACTTATTTTATAACACTTAATTTATTTTGTCAACAACATTTTTTATTTTTTATTTTTTGTTTTCACGTCGCTGACAGTTATATATATTATCACCTAAATCTTTTTATGTCAACACCAAATTATTATATCTTTTTATCAATTATCATAATATGTATTATCAATAGACCAATACCTAAATAAAAATTCTCATCAAATAACAAAGGGCAGATATACCTAAATAATACCTGCCCTTTATATTAATTATTCTTCTTCATTATCCTCGTTTATTATCTTAGCAATAGAAACAATTCTTTGATCTGCATCTGTCTTCATTAGAGTAACTCCCATTGTATTTCTACTTGTTCTTGAAATCTGTGCAACCTCTAATCTAATTATTACACCATTGCTATTTATAAGCATTATCTCATCTTTATCTTTTACTGTTTTTGCACCTACTATATGTCCAGTTTTTTCTGTTACTTTATATGTGATAAGTCCTTTTCCACCTCTATTTTGTATGGAGTATTCTGTACATGGTGTTCTCTTTCCATATCCATTTTCGCTAACAACAAGTAAATCAGCATCTTCTTCAAAAACATCCATAGCAACAGCTACATCATTATCTCTTAATGTAATTCCTCTAACCCCTGCTGCTGTTCTTCCCATACATCTTACATCATTTTCTTCAAATGTTATTGAGTATCCGTTTTGAGTTACTATTGTTATTTTGCTGTTTCCATCAGTTAGTTTTACTCCTATTAATTCATCATCAACCTTTAAGTTTATAGCATTTAAACCACTTCTTCTGATTGAACTAAATTCACTTAATGCTGTCTTTTTAACAATTCCATTTTTAGTTGCAAAGAATATAAACTTATCTTCATCAAACTCTTTTATAGCTATAACTGCTTGTATTTTCTCTCTTGGGCTAAGAGGTAATATATTAACTATATTTGTACCGCGTGCTGTTCTACCTGCTTCTGGTATTTCATAAGCCTTTAACTTATATGCTCTTCCTAAATTAGTGAAGAACAGGATATTATTATGTGTTGATGTTATAAATATATTTTCAACAAAATCATCTTCTCTTGTTGTTATACCTTGAATACCCTTTCCACCTCTCTTTTGACTCTTATAAGTATCAATAGGTATTCTCTTTACATATCCTGCATGGGTAATAGTTATAACAACTTCTTCCTCTTGAATAAGGTCTTCTATATTTATTTCCTCTGTACTGTTTATTATCTTTGTCCTTCTTTCATCAGAATATTTTTCTTTTATTTCAATTAGCTCATCCTTTATAATGTTAAGAACTAATCTTTCGTTTGCTAATATTTCTCTTAATCTATTTATTGTTTTAATAAGTTCCTCATATTCCTGTTCTATCTTATCTCTTTCAAGACCTGTAAGTCTTTGTAGTCTCATATCAAGTATAGCTTGAGCTTGCTTTTCTGATAGCCCAAATCGAGACATAAGTCCACTTCTTGCTTCATCTACTGTCTTTGAACCTCTTATTAAATTAATAACCTCATCTATATGGTCAAGTGCTATCTTTAAACCTTCTAAAATATGGGCTCTTGCTTCTGCTTTATCTAATTCATACTGAGTTCTTCTTCTAATTACAACCTTTTGGAATTCTAAATAGTGTGTTAAAACCTCTTTTAAATTAAGTATTTTAGGTTCTCCCTCTACAAGTGCAAGCATAATTACACTAAAGGTATCCTGCATTTTTGTATGCTTATATAGTAAATTTAAAACAACATTAGGATTTGCATCCCTCTTTAACTCAATTACAATTCTCATTCCTTCTCTATCTGATTCATCCCTTAAATCAGATATTCCTTCTATCTTCTTATCCTTTACAAGTTCTGCTATATCCTCTATTAATTTAGCTTTATTAACCTGATATGGTATTTCTGTAACTATTATTCTATGTTTTCCCTTTTCTTCTTCTATTTCAGCCTTTGCTCTTACAGTAATTCTTCCTCTTCCTGTTTCATATGCCTGTCTTATTCCCTCTTTACCTAATATTACTCCTGCTGTTGGAAAATCTGGGCCTTTTATCTTTGACATTATATCCTTAACTGAAGCTTCAGGATTGTCTATTAATACAACAAGTCCATCTATTACTTCTCCTAAATTGTGAGGTGGTATGTTTGTTGCCATACCAACAGCAATACCTGATGAACCATTAACTAAAAGATTCGGAAATCTTGAAGGAAGAACTAATGGTTCCTTTTCTGTACCGTCAAAGTTATCTATAAAATCAATAGTATCTTTGTTTATATCCCTTAAAAGTTCCATTGAAATCTTTGAAAGCCTTGCTTCAGTATAACGCATTGCAGCTGCTCCATCACCATCAATGGAACCAAAGTTTCCGTGTCCATCAACTAAAGGGTATCTGGTTGAAAAATCCTGAGCAAGTCTTACCATCGCATCATAAACAGCACTATCACCGTGTGGATGGTATTTACCCAGAACATCCCCAACGATTCTGGCTGATTTTCTATACTGCTTATCAGGATACAATCCTAATTCATGCATTGAATATAAAATTCTTCTATGAACAGGTTTTAACCCATCCCTAACATCTGGAAGTGCACGACCTACAATAACACTCATTGCATAATCGATATAACATTTTTTCATCTCATCCTTTATATCGACTGAAACAATTTTCTCTCTTCTTTCTTCCATTTTTTCACCTCATTATATGTCAAGATTTTGAACCTTCTTAGCATTTCTTTGTATAAAATCTCTTCTTGGTTCAACCTTATCTCCCATAAGTATTGTAAATATCTCATCAGCTGCTACTGCATCCTCTATTTCAACCTTAAGAAGCGTTCTTGTTTCAGGGTTCATAGTTGTTTCCCAAAGCTGTTCTGCATTCATTTCACCAAGACCCTTATATCTTTGTATTTCAACATTATCTCTTCCAATTTCATTGAGTTTCTTTTCAAGTTCTTTATCTGAATATGCATAATGAATCTTTTTGTTCTTAGTTATCTTATAAAGTGGTGGTTGCGCTATATAAACATGCCCTTCCTCAATAAGAGGTCTCATATACCTATAAAAGAATGTTAATAACAATGTTCTAATATGTGCACCATCGACATCGGCATCTGTCATTATAATTATCTTATCGTATCTTATTTTACTAATATCAAATTCATCTCCAATTCCTGCACCAAAAGCTGTTATCATATTTCTTATTTCTTGATATGACAATATTTTATCTAATCTTTGTTTTTCAACGTTCATTATTTTTCCTCTAAGAGGTAAAATTGCTTGGAATCTTCTGTCACGTCCACCCTTTGCGGAACCTCCTGCAGAATCCCCCTCAACAAGATATATTTCACAAAGCTTTGGATCCTTTTCTGAACAGTCTGCAAGCTTACCTGGAAGAGAAGTAGAGTCTAAAACAGACTTTCTTCTTGTTAATTCCCTTGCCTTTCTTGCTGCTTCTCTCGCTCTTTGAGCCATTATACATTTTTCTAATATAATCTTTGAAACATGAGGATTTTCCTCTAAAAATGCTGCAACCTTATCTCCAACAATTGCATCAACGACACTTCTAACCTCAGTATTACCAAGTTTAGTCTTTGTTTGACCTTCGAATTGAGGATTTGTTATTTTAACTGATATAACAGCTGTTAAGCCTTCACGCGTATCTTCTCCTGCTAAATTTTTATCACTTTCCTTAAGGAATCCATATTTTCTTGCATAATCATTTATAACTCTTGTAAGAGCAGTTTTAAATCCACTTACATGGGTTCCGCCTTCTGGGGTATGGATGTTATTTGCAAAGGAGAATATATTTTCGTTATAGCTGTCATTATACTGTAATGCAATTTCTACTATTACATCATCCTTTACCCCTTCTACATATATTGGTTCTTCACTTAAAACCTCTTTATTTCTATTTAAGTACTTTACAAACTCTTTAATTCCACCTTCATAATGGAATTGTTCTTCCTTCTCTTCTCTTTCATCCTTTAAAGTTATACTAATTCCCTTATTTAAAAATGCAAGTTCTCTAAATCTTTGAGCTAATGTATCGTAATCATATTCTAATTCCTCAAATATTTCAGCATCTGGTTTAAAGCTTACTGTAGTTCCTGTACTATCTGCATCTCCTACTACCTTTAAATCACAAACAACTCTGCCTCTTTCATATTTTTGGTAGTATTCTTTTCCATCTCTTCTAACTCTTACTTCAAGCCATTCTGATAAAGCATTAACTACTGAAGCACCAACTCCATGTAAACCTCCAGATACTTTATATCCACCGCCTCCAAACTTACCACCTGCATGAAGAACTGTAAATACAACTTCAACTGCAGGCTTGTTAAGTTTTGGATGTATATCAACTGGTATACCTCTACCATTATCTACTACAGTTATTGAGTTATCTTTATGTATAATAACCTCAATATTGCTACAATATCCTGCTAATGCTTCGTCTATTGAGTTATCAACTATTTCATAAACCAAATGATGAAGCCCCTTTGGTCCTGTACTACCTATATACATACCTGGTCTTTTTCTTACAGCTTCAAGTCCTTCAAGAACTTGTATCTCATTTGCACTATACTGCTGTACATTACCACTCATTTTTTTCACCTCTTCTTATAGTTCATTCAAAAAGCCTGTTCTTTTTACCAACGTAAGTGAAGATATTGGAGAAAGATAAATTATACTTTTTTTGTTTCTCTCTGTTAAAACAAAGGATTTTGGCGGATCATCAGTAATTCTTGTAACAAATCCTTCTTCTTCTGCTATCTTTAAAAAATTTCTTGTGTCAGAATTGAAGGTTGAATTTATATCGAAGATAGCAATAACTTCACTTAACGGAATTACCACATTTTCTCCTAAATGAAGAAACATAAAAAAGCCTCCCTATATCAAAATCATATTTATTATAAATCTAATTTGTAAAATAAACAACAATTTTTACTCCAATCGAACAATAGTTCCTTTTTTAACTTCATAAATACTCTTTTCGGCAAATTTCTTAAAATCTATATCCTTAATACTTGTACAAGTTATAATTGTTTGTATATCCTTCAATGAATTCAGTAAATAAAACTGTCTTTTAGGATCAAGTTCCGAAAGTACATCATCAAGAAGTAGAACAGGATATTCACCTACCTCTGATTTTACAATCTCAAGTTCAGAAAGTTTTAAAGAAAGTGCTGCTGTTCTTTGTTGCCCTTGAGAGCCAAAATTTCTAACATCTATACCGTTTATAAATATAGATAAATCATCTCTATGAGGTCCAACTAAAGTAAATCCTTTTTTTATATCCTCTTCAGTATGTTTAATATAATGTTCAAATAGAGTTTCCTTAATCTCCTTAGGTGTTGTATTAACATTTATATCACTTCTATATAAAACTTCAAGTTCCTCTTTTCCATCTGTAATTTTTCTATGTATAAGCCTTGCTATTAAAGTTAGCTTTTTTATAAATTCAATTCTATTTTGAATTATTATACTTCCATATTCAGCAAGCTGTTCACTAAATATCTCTAAAGTAGTCCTATTTGAAGGAGAAAACATCAAAGTTTTCAATATATTATTTCTCTGCATTAATACCTTGTTGTATTGATTTAATATATAGTAATACTTTGGTCTTATCTGGCTTAATTCATTGTCTATAAACCTTCTTCTTAAAGAAGGTCCCTCTTTTATTAACTTTAAGTCTTCAGGGGAAAAAATTACAGTGTTTAATGTACCTAAAATATCAGTTGATTTATTTACTTTAACTCCGTTTAACTTCATCTGTTTTTTGCCCTCTAAATCAAGCAAAAATTCTAATTTATATTTACCTAAATTTTTAACTACATCTCCCTTAATATATGCTTTATTTTTATTCCAAAATATTAGCTCTCTATCTTTATTTGTTCTATGAGACTTTAATGCACTTAAAAAATACATCGCTTCTAAAACATTTGTTTTACCCTGTGCATTTTCTCCAACAAATATATTTATTTTATTATTTAATTTAATCTCAAGTTTTTCATAATTTCTATAGTTTATAAGTTCTATTGCATCTATATACATAATCCCACCTATACCACCTTAAAACTTCCTACACCTTCAACTTCAACTATATCTCCCTTATAAACCTTTTTACCTCTATTTAGAACAACTTCACCATTAACCTTAACATCACCATTTTGAATTATTAGTTTTGCAAAAGCTCCTGAATCTGCTATGTTTGC
Source organism: Caloramator sp. (assembly GCA_026418935.1). GTDB lineage: Bacteria > Bacillota > Clostridia > Clostridiales > Caloramatoraceae > Thermobrachium. The sequence goes on from JAOAAJ010000033.1 coordinate 6,355, forward strand.
CCATTTTAACAACTGGTCTAATTTTATATACTCTGTATTTATAGCTATTTGTTCCATTTCTGTAACCTCCTCAATTAAAGATAAAAAGCAAGGAGACTATCCCCATTGCTTTTTTAAATCTTATTCTTCAACTAATCTAACAGGCAATACAAGATATATATAATCATCAGAATTGCATTTTTTAACTACACATGGGCTTACATTTGTAGTAAATTCTAAATAAATTTCATCTGAATCTATTATTCTCAATACATCTAAGAAATACTTAGAGTTAAAGGCAATTTTTAAATTTTCACCTTCAAGTTCAATATTAACTTCTTCATAAACTTTACCTAATTGTGAGTTGGAAGTTATTATCATATTAGATTCTTTAATATCAAATTTAATTAAATTAGTTTTTCCTTCCCTTGCAAGAAGAGATGCTCTTTCTATACTATCTAAAAGTTCATTTCTATTTACTTTAACCTTCAGTCTATACTCTTCAGGAATTATTTGTCTATAATTTATAAACTCACCATCTAATAGTCTTGATATTACTTTAGTATTTCCCAGGTTAAATAATATATGATTTGGTGTAAAAGTTATCTTTGCCTTTTCGTCTGTTGTTTCAAGTATCTTTGATATTTCATTTAAAGTTTTTCCTGGAATAACAGCACTTATTTCATTATCTGAATCTATATCGTATCTCTTTAATGCCAATCTATAACCATCTAATGCAACAAAGCTTAACTTTCTGTCTTTTACTTCAAACAAAACTCCTGTAAGAATAGGTCTTGTTTCTTCCTGTGCTATTGCAAAAATTGTTGAACGAATCATGCTTTTTATTAAATCTTGTGAAATCTCATACATGGAATTTTCGTTTATTGTTGGGAGTTTAGGAAATTCATCAGGATTGTTACCTAAAAGCACAAATTCAGACTTTTGGCAAGTTATATATACATTATTACTTTCCATTTTAATAATTATCTTGTCATTTGGAAGTTTTCTAATAAATTCTCCAAATAATTTAGAATTAACAACTGTTGATCCCTCTTGATAAACTTCAGTTTCTATGAATGTTTCTATACCAAGATCTAAATCTGTTGCAGTAAAGGTTACTTTATTATCCTTTGTTGCTCTAATATGAATTCCTTCAAGTATAGGATAAGTTGTTTTTGTTGAAGTTGCTTTTTGAACTGTATTTATTGCTTCTTGTAATAATTCTTTTTCACATATAAACCACATAAGTAAATCCTCCTTTTATCCACAGTGGATAATTTTTTATTATAGATAGAGGTTATAAACAATATTTTAGTAGTAATAGTAATAGGAGCTGTTGATATGTTGATAACTATAATAAATCAAGAAAATAGAACAATCTAATAAAAAAATAATTTGTGGATAAGTTGATGAAAACATCTTAATTTTATCCACATTATAAAGAGAGTAAAAATTAAAATACAACTATCCACAAATTATGAACTTCATCTATTAACATGTGTGAATTATTTTTGATGAATCTTTTTAATTAGTTCATCTATTGTTTCTTTAAGTGCGTCGTCCTTTTCTAAGTCCTCAGAAATTTTTTCATATGCATGTATTACTGTTGTATGGTCACGTCCACCAAATTCTTCACCAATCTTAGGAAGTGATAAGTCTGTAAGTTTTCTTGCTAAATACATTGCAATTTGTCGAGGATATGCAACGTTTTTAGTTCTTCTCTTTGATTTAAAATCGTCTATCCTTAAATTATAGTAGCTTGCAACTACATCTTGAATTAATTCAACAGTAATTTGTTTATTATTTTTGTTTGATATTATATCCTTTAAAACATCAGTTGCAAGTTCTACACTTATTTCTTTATTTGAAAGAGAGGCAAATGCAACAATTCTAATCAATGCACCTTCTAACTCTCTTATATTTGATTGTATTTTATTTGCTATATATACCATAACTTCATTTGGAACCTGTAGATTTTCCATATCAGCCTTTTTCTTTAGGATGGCTATTCTTGTTTCAAAATCTGGTGGCTGTATGTCTGCAATAAGACCCCATTCAAATCTTGATCTTAATCTATCTTCTAATGTAGGAATTTCCTTTGGAGGTCTATCGCTTGATATAATTATTTGTTTATTTGCTTCATAAAGTGCGTTGAAGGTATGGAAGAATTCTTCTTGAGTTCTTTCTTTTCCTGCAATGAATTGAATGTCGTCTATTAAAAGAACATCAACATTTCTATATTTATTTCTAAATTCAACGTTTTTATCATCCTTAATAGAATTTATAAGTTCATTAGTAAATTTTTCAGAGGATACATAGACTACTCTTGCCTTAGGATTGTTGTTTAAAATATAGTGTCCTATTGCATGCATTAAGTGGGTTTTACCAAGACCTACTCCTCCATATATAAATAAAGGATTATATGCCTTTGCAGGAGCTTCGGCTACTGCTAAAGAAGCAGCATGTGCAAATCTATTACTATTTCCAACCACGAAGGTATCAAAAGTATATTTTGGGTTTAATGTAGAAGTTGTAAGATCGTCATTTGTTTGTTTAGGTTTAGATTCAGCATTAGGTTCGTTTGAATTTGCTTCTGTAGTTTTAGATGAAGTTCCATCTAATTCTTTAAATATGTCATCGGTTTCTAAAACAAATTTTATTTCATATTTTTTTGAAGCAACTAATTTAAATGCATTACCTATTAGATCCTTATACCTTGCATCAAGTATATTCTTTGAAAATTCGGTTGGAGCTAGTAGATAGAAGGCATCCTGTGTTATTTTTATGGGCTTTAATGATTTAATCCATGTATTAAAACCTACTTCGGTAAGTTCTGTTTTTACTATATTTAAAGTTTTTTCCCAGAGAGATTGGATGTCTGTGCCCATAATAAACCTCCTGTTCTTAAGTAAATTTTTTGTAACAAATAAATCATTTAATATATATTAACAAAGTTATTCACAACTTAATTATCAAAAAAGATTTGTTGACAAAAAAATAAAGAGATATTCACAGAATGTGAAAAAGTCTTTCATTTTAAATGTTTAAATAAAATTATTCACAAAATAGAATCAACACAATTAACAGGCAAAAAAATTAGAAATTTTAAGGGCTTTATTAAATTAATAAAAACAAATTCAACAAATTATACACAAGCTTATCCACAGAATGTGAATAACTTTACATAATCCACAAAAAAATAAACAAAGACATATAAAATTATCCACATTGTATTAATATATTATCAAATTAATTATTCACAGGCAAGAGTTATCCACAAAAAACACATATGTGAATAAAAAATTATCAACAACAAAGTATTTCTTGACATTAGCAATACATAAATATATAATTTTTATGTAATATGCCTTTTTGAAAATGTTACCCTGAGATAAATATTCTTTTTAAAGGAGGTGCATTTAGATGTTAAGAACATATCAACCAAAAAAGAGACAAAGAAAGAAGGAACATGGTTTCAGAAAGAGAATGAAGACTAAGAATGGAAGAAAAGTTCTACAAAGAAGAAGAAGAAAAGGAAGAAAAAGATTGACAGCATAAGGCCGCGATTCGTGGCCTTTTTATTCAATATATGTTTTTAATAATCTGAGGGATTAATATGAAAAAAGAAGAGAGAATTAAAAAGAATGCTCACTTTAGATTGATATATAAAAAAGGAAAATCAGTTAGTGATTCAAATTTAGTTATGTATTATAGTAAAAATGGCAATAATTTAAATAGAGTTGGTGTATCGGTAAGCAAAAAAATTGGAAAAAGTGTAGTTAGAAATAGATACAAAAGATTAATTAGAGAAAGTTTTAGAAAAAATAAGTCTATTTTTAAACAAGGATATGATATAATATTTATAGCAAGAGTTGGTATATTAAAAAGTAATTACTATGAAGTTGAAAAATCAGTTATTAGTCTTATGAAACGTGTAGGTCTATTAAAAGAGGGAAAATAATGCGAAAATTTTTGATATTTATAATTAAACTGTATAGAAAGTATATATCGCCCTTAAAGCCGCCAAGTTGTAGGTTTTATCCAACTTGTTCTATGTATGCAATTGAAGCAATAGAAAAGTATGGTGCTTTAAAAGGGGGATATTTAGCTATAAGAAGAATATTAAGGTGTCATCCACTTAATAAGGGTGGGTATGATCCTGTTCCATAAAGGAGGTAATTTATTTGGCAGGTATTAATTCAGCTTTAACTAGTTTTTTTAATCTAATTCATAATTTTGTAAGTTTAGGGGTAAAAAATCTAAGTCTTGCTTATTTTTTGGATATTTTTATATTTACAGCTATAATTAAGCTAATACTTTTACCACTTACTATAAGCCAAACAAAGTCTCAAGTTAAGATGACTGAGATGCAGCCAAAATTAAAGGAACTACAAGAAAAATACAAGGGAGATCCTCAAAAGTTACAGCAAAAACAAATGGAACTATATAAAGAGATGGGAGCAAGTCCATTTTCAGGTTGTTTATTAATATTCATCCAATTCCCTATATTTATTGCTATGTATAACGTTATTTATAGATATACAGGATTTAATGATGTAGGATTTTTATGGATTAAGAGTTTAGGACAAAAAGATGCATTGTACATATTACCAATATTATCAGGTTTAACTACATACATACAAGGTATAATGATGACTCCAAAGGGTGATGATGCACAGGCAAAGAGTCAAAAGCAAATGAACATATTTATGACATTATTTATTACATGGGTATCTATTAATTTTAAGGCTGCACTTGTATTATATTGGATAATAAGCAACATAATACAAATTGCTATTCAATATTTTATTATAAACAGGATTAAAAATAAGGAACAGGAAGCGTTAGCGATTAAGAAGTAGGGTGGTGATTTGGGCCTATGAAGTCTATAGAAATGACAGGAAAAACTGTTGAGGATGCTATTGAGGCGGCGTTAAAGGAACTTGGAGTAAAGAATGATTCGGTTGATGTTGAAATTTTAGATAGGGGAAGTAAGGGTATATTAGGTTTAATTGGTGCAAAGCCAGCAAAGGTTAAAGTAACTCTAAAGAAGGATTATGCAGCATTAGCTAAGAGTTTTTTAAGAGATGTATTAGATAAAATGGGCGTTAAGTGTGAAATACATATAAAAGATGAAGATGATGTACTTAAGATTAATTTAGTAGGTCAAAGATTAGGAGTATTAATCGGACATAGAGGAGAAACATTAGATGCCCTTCAATTTTTAGTAGGGTTAGTTATAAATAAAGACAACACAGATACAGAACATAAAAAGGTTATATTAGATGCAGAAAACTATAGAAAAAAGAGAGAAGAGATACTTATAGGTTTAGCTAAAAAACTTGCATATAAGGTTCAGAAGACAAATAAGTGTGTAAAACTTGAACCAATGAATCCTTATGAAAGAAGAATCATTCACTCTGCATTGCAAGATCATCCATATGTAACTACTTATAGTGAAGGTGAAGAACCATTTAGAAAAGTTGTAATTGATTTAAAAAGATAATAAGATATGCCTGCCAGATGGCAGGCATATTTCTTGATTATTGTTTCTGTATATTTTGGTATAATATATAATGACTACACTTATAGAGGTGAATTTTATGTTTATAGATGACACTATAGCTGCAATTTCTACACCTGTTGGAGAAGGTGGAATTGGAATTGTTAGAATGTCTGGTAAAGATTCTTTAAATATTATTGATAAGATATTTAAAAGTTACAAAGGTAAAAATGTAAAGGATATGAAGTCCTATACAATGATGTATGGCTTTATAATAGATCCAAATACAGATGAGAAGGTAGATGAAGTTATAATAAGTTATATGAAGGCTCCAAACACATACACAAGAGAAGATATAGTTGAGATTAACTGCCATGGTGGTGTTGTTGCAGTAAAGAGGATTTTGTCATTAGTTTTAAAAAACGGTGCAAGGCTTGCAGAGCCAGGAGAGTTTACAAAGAGGGCCTTTTTAAATGGAAGAATAGATTTGTCACAAGCAGAAGCCGTTATAGATTTAATAAGAGCAAAGACAAGTGAGAGTATGCATATTGCATTAGAACAGTCTCAAGGAAAACTATCACAAAAGATAAAGGATATTATGAATAGACTTTTAGGTATACTTGCACATATAGAGGCATCGGTTGATTTTCCAGAAGATGACATTGAAAATGTTGTTTCATCAAAGATTATTAATGAGTCAAATACAATAATACAAGAGCTTGAAAATTTAATTAAAAATGCAGAAACAGGTAAGATTTTAAGAGAAGGTTTAAATACAAGTATAGTAGGCAAACCAAATGTAGGTAAATCCTCTCTTCTTAATGCACTTTTAGAGGAAAAAAGAGCAATTGTAACAGATATACCAGGTACAACAAGAGATGTAATTGAGGAATATATAAACATTAGAGGAATTCCTGTTAAAATTATAGATACAGCAGGAATAAGAGAAACACAGGACATCGTTGAAAAAATAGGTGTTGAAAAATCAAAGGAGTATATAGAAAAATCTGATTTAATTATATTTATGATTGATTCAAGTAGACCTCTTGATGATGAAGATTTAGAGATAATAGAGCTTATAAAGAACAAAAAGGTAATAGTTGTAATAAACAAAATTGATTTACCAATGGAATTAAATTTAGATATAATTAAGAATAATTTCAAAGAAGAAAATATAGTATTTGCTTCTATTAACACAGAAAAGGGAGTAGAAGATATAAAACAAAAAATTGAAGACTTTGTATTCTCAGGAGAGGTAAAGTCTAAGGATATTTTTGTTACTAATGTAAGGCATAAGGATATATTATTTAAGGCAAAGGAGAGTATACAAAAGGGAATAGAAACAATTGAGTTAGGACTTCCTTTAGATATAGCTTCTGTAGAATATAAGGATGCATATTTAAAACTTGGTGAAATAACAGGAGATACAGCTGCAGAGGATATTATAGATAGAATATTTAATGATTTTTGTATAGGTAAATAGGAGGTGAGTTTTTTGTATTTTGCAGGTAGTTACGATGTTATAGTAGTTGGTGCAGGACACGCAGGATGTGAAGCAGCCCTTGCTGCTGCAAGGATGGGATGTAAGACTTTATGTATTACATTAAATTTAGATAGTATAGCAATGATGGCTTGTAATCCTTCAATAGGAGGTACAGCAAAGGGTCATTTAGTAAGAGAAGTAGATGCTCTTGGTGGACAAATGGGTATTGCTATTGATAATACATATCTACAGTCTAAAATGCTAAATACAGCTAAGGGACCAGCAGTTCAATCCTTAAGAGCACAAGCAGATAAAAAAAGATATCAAGAATATATGAAACATGTTTTAGAGACACAAGAAAATTTAACTTTAAAGCAGGATGAGGTTGTATCACTTGATGTAAAGGACAATAAAATAGTAGGATTAAAGACTAAAAACGGTGCTTATTTTGAATGTAAAACAGTAGTAATAACTTCAGGTACTTATTTAAAGAGTAGAATTATAATTGGTGATGTAAGCTATAATGGAGGCCCTAATGGATTATTTCCAGCAAATGAGCTGTCAGATAGCTTAAAGGAATTAGGAATAAGTTTAAGAAGGTTTAAAACAGGTACTCCAGCCAGAATAAATAGAAGATCTATTGATTTTTCAAAGATGACTATACAACCAGGAGATGAAAGAGTAATTCCATTTTCTTTTATGTCAGACAATATAGAGAGGGTTCAAATACCCTGCTATTTAACTTACACAACAGAAGAAACCCATAAAATAATAAAAGAAAATATACACAGATCACCACTTTTTACAGGAGATATTGAAGGTGTTGGTCCAAGATATTGTCCTTCAATAGAAGATAAAATTGTAAAATTCCCTGATAAAGAAAGACATCAAATATTTGTTGAACCAGAGGGTGAAAATACTGAAGAAATGTATATTCAGGGAATGTCAAGTTCTATGCCTGAAGATGTACAAATTAAATTTTACAGATCTATTCCAGGTTTAGAAAATGCTGAAATAATGAGAACAGCCTATGCAATTGAATATGATTGCATAGATCCTCAACAACTTAAGCTTTCACTTGAACTTAAATTTATTGAAGGATTATTCTTTGCAGGACAAATAAATGGAACGTCAGGATATGAGGAGGCTGCAGCACAGGGAATAATAGCGGGTATTAATGCTGCACTTAAAGTCAAAAATGAAGAACCATTAATCCTTGATAGATCAGATGCATATATTGGTGTTTTAATAGATGACTTAGTAACAAAGGGAACTAATGAACCATATAGAATGATGACATCAAGAGCAGAATATAGATTGCTCTTAAGACAGGATAATGCAGATTTAAGATTGACAGAGAAGGGATATAGAGTAGGACTTGTAACAGAGGAGAGATATCAAAGATATTTAAAAAGAAAACAGGCTATAGAAGATGAGATTCAAAGAATTAAGAAGGTTACATTACCTCCAAGTGAAGAGGTAAATGATTTTTTAAGAAGAAATAATAGTTCAGAGATTAAGTCTGGTATACATCTTTATGATTTAATTAAAAGACCTGAACTTACATACGAGTTAACCAAGGAAATAGATAAGGATAGACCAGATATTCCTTATGATGTTGCAAGGGAAGTTGAAAATCAAATTAAGTATGATGGTTATATACAAAAACAACTACAACAGGTAGAACAGTTTAAAAAGATAGAGCAAAAAAGAATACCAGATTTTATTGATTATAACCAAATACAAGGTTTAAGAATAGAAGCACAGCAGAAGCTCTCAAAGATAAGGCCACAAAACATAGGTCAAGCTTCAAGAATATCAGGAGTATCTCCTGCAGATATATCAGTACTTCTTATATACTTAGAACAGATGAGAAGAAAAAAGGGAGAGTAGTATATGGAATTGAAGGAACTTCTTTATGAGGGTGCAAAGGTATATGGTGTTGAATTAGATGATGAAAAGATAGAACAGTTTATGATGTATAAGGAATTATTAAAGGAATGGAATGAGAAGATAAATTTAACGGCTATAACTGATGACGAGGGAATAATTAAAAAACATTTTATAGATTCTATTTCAATTGTTAAAAGTGAATGTATAAAGGATGGAATAAAGGTTATAGATGTAGGTACTGGTGCAGGATTTCCTGGTATACCTATAAAGATAATAAATCCAAACGTAGAAGTTGTATTACTTGACTCATTAAATAAGAGAATAAATTTTTTAAATGATGTTATATCAAAGCTTGGACTTAAGGGTATAACTGCAGTACATGGTAGAGCAGAGGATATGGCAAGAAAAGAGGATTTTAGAGAAAAGTTTGACATAGCAACAGCAAGAGCAGTTGCTAATATGATGGTTCTTACTGAATATTGTATGCCTTATGTAAAAGTTGGAGGTAAATTTATTGCATTGAAGGGACCTTCAGCATATGAAGAAGTAGAAGAAGCAAAAAATGCAATAGGTACCTTAGGAGGAAAATTAAATAGTATTGTAGAAACTAATATATTAGGTGAAGATATAAAACATAATTTAGTCATAGTAGATAAAATAAAAAGTACAGACAAAAGATACCCAAGAAAACCAGCTCAGATAGAAAAGAAGCCGCTAAGATAAATTTAATATTTAAAAGGGATGGTGGATATGAAGGCTGAAAGAGAAATTATAAACATACCAATAACTAAAATTAGACAGAATATGTATCAGCCAAGAAAAGTATTTAACCAAGAAGCACTAATTGAATTATCAGAATCAATAAGGGAATTTGGAGTATTGCAGCCTATAAGTGTACGAAGAATAAATGATAATTTATTTGAATTAGTTGCAGGAGAGAGAAGACTTAGGGCATCTCAACTTGCTGGATTAACAGAAATACCTGCAATAGTTGTAGATATATCAGATACTGAATCTGCTGTACTTGCACTTATTGAGAATTTGCAAAGAGAGGATTTAAATTATATAGAAGAAGCAGAAGGTTATTATAACTTAATTAAAGAGCATGGTTTTACTCAAGAGGAGCTTGCAGTAAGAATAGGTAAAAAACAATCTACAATAGCAAATAAACTTAGATTATTAAAACTATCAAGTGAAGTTAAAGAAATGCTGATAAATGAAGGTTTAACTGAAAGACATGCAAGAGCACTTCTAAAACTTGAAGATGAAGAATTACAAAAAAAGGTAATAGATGAGGTTATAAAAAAGGGATTAACTGTTAAAAAGACAGAGGAATTAATTGAAAAAATTTTAAGTGATAAGCAAAATAATAATAAAAACAACAAAAATAACAAAAATAATTATAAATGGAATATAAATACTAAAATAATAACAAATACCATAAAACAAATTATGGAAAAAAGTGGTATAGAAGCAGAGTATAAACAAAAAGAGTTAGATGAATATTTAGAAATAGTAGTGAGAATACCAAAAAAGTGATAAACAAAAAGTGTAATAAAGAATATTCTGAAAAAGGCCTAATAGGCCTTTTATATTTTATTCAGCAGTAGCAGTATTCCAATAGTTATAAATGCTATTGCAGCACCCTTTTGTATATACTGTGGTGGAATAAGACTGCTTAATTTATCACCTAATAGCACAGCAACCAGAGAGGAACATACTAAAGCTAAACTTGAACCTATGAATATTATTATTTTTTGTTTTGAATTAGCTGCGAGCATCATAGTTGCAATTTGTGTTTTATCCCCTAATTCAGCCAAAAATATAGTTACAAATGTAGAAAATATTAATTTTAACATAAAATCCTCCTAAATGTATTTAAACTATTTCATTCTTACTGTAAAATATATTATATGACGTGTCATAATATACATGGGGGTGTAAATTAAATGGGAAAAATAATATCGATATTCAATCAAAAGGGTGGTGTTGGGAAAACAACTACCAGTATAAATTTAGCTGCTTACATTGCAAGTTTTGGTAAAAAAGTTTTATCAGTTGATATAGATCCTCAAGGTAATACAACAAGTGGATTTGGTGTTAATAAAGATGATTTAGAATTTTCAATGTATGATGTTATAATGGGGTTAGATGCGAATAAAGCAATAGTTGAAGTTTTTGAAAATCTTTATCTACTTCCTTCAAATGTGGAACTGGCTGGTGCAGAAATAGAGTTGACAGCTCGGATTAATAGAGAGAGTAAACTGAAGGAAGCATTAGCAAATATTAAGGATGAATATGATTATATATTTATTGACTGTCCACCTTCGCTTGGGTTATTATCAATTAATGCACTTACTGCATCAGATAGTGTACTCATTCCAATACAATGTGAATTTTATGCACTTGAGGGAGTAGGACAATTGATGAATACAATTCAATTAGTAAAGAAGAGTTTAAACCCTAAACTTGATATACAGGGTGTAATTATGAGCATGTTTGATGGCAGAACAAATCTTTCTATAGAGGTTGTTGAGGAGGCAAAAAAATATTTTAAAGGGAAAGTTTACACCACAATTATTCCAAGAAACGTAAAATTGGCGGAGGCACCAAGCCACGGTATTCCAATTATGCTATACGATAAAAGTTCAAGAGGTGCTGAGGCATATATGGAACTTGCAAAAGAATTTTTAGAATATGATGAAGGAGGATATTGATATGACAGCGAAAAAGAGTGCTTTAGGCAAGGGGTTAGGTGCTCTTATACCAGAAGTTGAAAATAAAGAGTTAGAGGGTGTAAAAGAAGTTGACATAAATGATGTTTTTCCAAATGAAGAACAGCCCAGAAAAAATATAGATATAGAAAAAATAGAACAATTAGCACAGTCAATAAAAGAACACGGCATAATTCAGCCTATTATAGTTAAAAAAGAGGGAGAATATTTTAAAATCATAGCAGGAGAAAGAAGATGGAGAGCAGCAAGACTTGCTGGTTTAAAAAGAGTACCAATTATAGAAAAGGAAATTAGCGAAAAGGAAGCAATGGAGATTTCACTTATTGAAAATATTCAAAGAGAGGATTTAAATCCTATAGAAGAGGCACTTGCTTATAAAAAGCTAATAGATGAATTTGGTTTAACTCAGGATGAACTGGCAAAAAGACTTGGAAAGTCAAGACCGGCAATTACAAACTCCTTAAGGCTTTTAAATTTAGATAAGAGAGTTATTGATATGATTTTAAATTTAGATATAACAGAAGGTCACGGAAAAGTTATTGCAGGAATAGAAGATAAAAATAAACAGTACGAAATAGCAATAAAGGTTGTAAATGAAGGATTAAATGTAAGACAAACAGAAAAATTAATTCAAAATCTTAATAATATTAAAGATAAAAAAGATAAGACTAATGTAAAGGATATTTATATAAAGGATATTGAGGATAGATTAAAAAATATTTTTGGTACAAAGGTAAGTATAAATAAGGGTAGAAAAAAAGGAAAAATTGAGATAGAATATTATAGCGAAGATGATTTACAGAGAATACTTGATATATTTAATTTATAATAAAATGTTTCACGTGAAACATAGAAAAAAGGGGTTGATTTTATGGAATTTATTAAAGACTTTTTTCAAAGTTATGGCCTTTTTATTAACATAGGCATACTAATTTTAGTATTAATAATATTGTTTTTAGAAATACTAAACAGAATAGAACTAAATAGGATTGAAAAACGTTATAGAAAACTAATGAAGGGTAATAATAACAAAAACCTCGAAGAATTAATTATGCAATATACAGATAATATAGATAAGGCTTTAGAAGAGGTTAATAAAAATACAGAATTATATAATGATGTAAATCTAAGATTAAAAAAATGTATACAAAAAGTAGGTATTGTGAGATATAGAGCCTTTGATGATGTTGGAAGTGACTTAAGTTTCTCAGTTGCACTTTTGGATGAAAACAATGATGGTTTAGTACTTACTGGTCTTTTTGGAAGAAGTGAATGTACTACATTTGCAAAACCTATAGAAAATGGTATTTCTAAATATGATTTATCAGATGAAGAAAAACAGGCATTAGAACAAGCACTTAAGTAATAATAAAACACCTCCTGTGAAATAATAAAAACAGGAGGTGTTTTTATGATTATAAGCGTCCAGGATAATTTAAAGGAAGTAATATTAAATCTACAGAGTTTGGGTTATAATGTTCATAAATTTAGTGAAGGGGTACCTTCGGATGTATATATTTATAAAGACGAAGAATTAGGATTATCTAATTTAACAAATCATATTAGAACACCAGATAGAGGAGCACTTATTATAAATATAGATAATAAAAGCATGAAGGAAATTTTATATACAATTAACAATAGAACCTATTCGCCTCTTTTTTAGTCTATAGCAACTTTATAGTTATAAACCTGTTTTAAAGACATGTAAATACTTGTAGTAATAACTTCAGCCATTTTCATCACGACGCTTAACCTTGTATTTTGTAGTACTATATATTCCATAAATCCAGAACTATTGACAATGCCTGTTATACTAATATCTCCTACAGGCTGAAGTTTTTTATTTACACCTGCACCAGGATACACTGGTCCTTTTATTAAATTGATATTACCTATGTTTTCGGTCTTTCCAAGAGATGCATCTATTGCTAAAATAAAAGGATTTTTTATTGTATTATAGATATAATCTATGTGTTCATCAAGATTTTTAGCATGAACAGGATTGTTGAGTGTTCCTAATATGTCAACCTTCTTGTTTAAGGATAACTTATTAAGTTTATAGCCAACAAGAGGACCTAAACAGTCTCCTGTAGATCTATCTGTACCTATACAAAGTACAACTAATTTTTTATTATATATATCGTTATCTAAAATTAGATCTATTAATTTAGTTGATAGTAGATAACTTGAATTTATATTGTTTATATTGGTAGAAAAGTATATATTATTATTAATAGGCATAGTAAAACCTCCCATTTTCCTATATTGTAAGTTTATCCAAATGGGAGGTTTTATATTCCTATAATATTTTTGTTTTTTTAAGTATGTTATACAATACCATTAGGAATATAAGATAAATCATACCTATAAAACCATAGGCCTTAATACCAATAAATATTGCAGCTAAAACTGCAACAGGATGAAGACCAAGTGATGCAGAAACAAGTTTAGGTTCTAATATTTGTCTTACAACAGTTACTATGAGATATAATACTAATAATCCAAAGGCAATTATATATTTTTTAGTTATAATATAATATAATGCAACTAAAGAATAAACAGCACCAATACCTAAAATGGGTAAAACATCAAATATAGCGGAAACAATACTTAAAATTAAAGCATATTTTATATTTAATATTGAAAAGCCTATATATGTTTCTAAAAAAGTTAATGTAACAATAAATGAATATGCCTTTATATATCCTGTTAAAGACTTATTTAATTCTTCTACTATCATTGAAAATTTTCTTTTTCCATCTGGTGTAAAGATATTTAATAAAGAAGATTTAAAGTTTAGCATATCTTTACTAAAGAAATATGAGGATAGTAGAGAAACAAAAAGTACCAAGAAAATAACGGGTAGTTTTAATATAATAGACAGCAATTTATTTAATACAGCTAATGATATATCCAAACTTGAATAAGCAAATTTAGTAATCTGTTCATTTATTCTTTGGACAATAGCAGGATCGATTGCATCGTAATATAATCTTAATTTATCAAAGTATTCTTGAATATATGGTATAAATGTGTTAACGTTAGGTATAGAAGATATAAGTTGTTTTATTTCGTATGTTATTTTTGTAAAAATTCCTATTAATAATAAAATAAATATTGTATAGACAAAAAGTACAGAAATTAAAGAGGCAATTGAATCTCTAATTTTAAGTTTATGTTTCAAAAATTTAACTAATGGTAGTGAAATTAAAGAGACTATAATTCCTATAACAAAGGGAAGTGTATAGGATAATGTAGAAAAAAATAAAAAGAATATTAAAGTATAAATTGCTATAAAAACTGCAAAATTTCTTAACTTAATTAGAAATTGTTTGTCAAACATGCAAAACCCTCCTTTGTTTTCTTATTATAGCATAATAAATTAGAATAATCATCAGGAAGAGGTGAAATTTATGAATAATTTAGATAATCAAGTATTTTTAGAAACAGCTGAAATATTAAAGGTTATAGGGCATCCTATTAGATTATGTATATTAAAGGGTTTATTTGTTGAAGGAGAAAAAAATGTAACAACAATGCAGGGGTGTTTAAATATACCTCAATCCACTGTTTCTCAACACATAGGTATATTGAAAAATAAAGGTATTATAAAGGGAAGAAGAAATGGTCTTGAGATAAACTATTCAATTTGCAATGAAAAGGTAATTAAAATATTAGAAACCCTATTAAAAGAGGAATTGATATGAAAAATCTGAAGGATATAAAGGAATATGCACAGAATATAGCTGATATTATAAAAAGTGTTGTTGGGGTTGATGTAACTATAGTTGACTTTAATAACACAAGAGTTGCTGCAACAGGAATGTATAAAGATTTGATAGGAAAAAAGATAGTTGATAAGTCTGCCTTTAAAAAGGCAATGGAGTTAAAAAAGATATTAATAATAGATAATCCAAGGGTAGATGATATATGTTTTGAATGTGAAAATAAGATGAACTGTATAGAATATGCAGAGGTTTGTTCACCTATAGTAGTAGAAAATAATGTAGTAGGAGTTATTGGGTTAGTTGCTCTTTCAGAACAGCAAAAGATACAATTAAATAAAAATAAAGAAAATCTAATTAAATTTTTAAATAAAATGAGTGATATGCTCAGTACTAAGATTTCTGAAATGAATATATGTGAAAAACAGAATCTACTTATAAAACAGATAGAAACCATAATAAACTCAATTGATGAAGGTATAATAGCTATTGATTTAGATAAAAACATATTATTTAAAAACAAAATTATACAGGACATTTTAAGGGAAGAAGAGATTGATTTATTTATTTCAAAACTTTTACAGGATGATATATATAATAATGTTCTTTTAGGTAAAGAAATAAAAAATATACAGTTTGGAATAGAAGATAGAAACTTTTTAGTTTCTATAAAGCCGATAGTTTATTCAAATAAGTTGCAGGGTATTATTTTTTCTCTAAAGAATATGAAGGATATAAATAAAATAATTAGAGAAATGACACTTATAAATAGTGATACTACCTTTGATAGTATTATAGGTAGGTCAGAAAATTTTTTAAAGGCTATAGAAGTAGCTAAAAAAACTTCAAAGGCAGATTCTACAGTTTTAATACTTGGAGAGAGTGGAACTGGAAAAGAGCTATTTGCAAGGGCTATTCATAACGAAAGTAAGAGAAAAAAAAGACCCTTTGTTGCAGTAAACTGTGCGGCTATTCCTGAATCGCTACTTGAGAGTGAGCTTTTTGGCTTTGAAGAGGGGGCCTTTACTGGTGCTAAAAAGGGTGGTAAGATAGGTAAATTTGAACTTGCACAGGGTGGTACATTATTTTTAGATGAAATAGGGGATATACCTCTACATTTACAAGTAAAGCTATTAAGAGTACTTCAAGAAAAATATATAGAGAGAATAGGAAGCAATAGGCAGATTGAAATAGATATTAGAGTAATAGCAGCAACTCATAAGAATTTAGAAGAAATGGTATTAAAGGGTGAATTTAGACAAGATTTATACTATAGGTTAAATGTTATCCCTATTAAAATACCCCCTCTTAGGGAAAGAAGGGATGACATAAAGGTTCTAATGGATTATATTTTAAATAAATGTTGTTTAAAGCTCAACAAAAATATAAAGGGTTTTGAGAAGGATGTTTATGAGATATTTTTTAACTATGATTGGCCAGGGAATGTTAGAGAATTAGAAAATATAATAGAGTATCTTGTTAATATGGAAAATGGAGAATATATTACCTATGATAGAGTTCCAGAAAAGTTAAAAGGTAAAAAGAGAGAAGAGATAACTATATTTGATTTAAAATATAACGAGAAAAATTTAATAAAAGAGGCACTAAAAAAATTTAATTCAAGAGATGAAGCTGCAAAGGCATTGGGAATAGGAAGGGCAACTCTATTTAGAAAGATAAAGGAGTATGGATTAAATTAGTATCAAAATGATATTTTAGTATCATTTTGATACTAAAGAAGTAAATATTTAAGTAATAAGCGCTCTAAGGGTGATTAGTATCAAAATGATACTAATCACCCTTTTGTTTTTATATAAATTTTTGGCATAGGGTTTGCTATTTATATAAGCAAAGATTATCATTGGAGGGTATGATATGAAGAATATAATAAAAAACATTTTAAAACAAGAAGTTGTATTGGCATTAGGTTGTACAGAACCAGTAGCAGTTGCTCTTGCTTCAGCTTCAGCATATAGTGTAGTCAAAGGTGAAATAGAAAATATAAATGTTTACGTAAGCTCAAATATATTTAAAAATGCCTTTGCTGTAGGTATCCCAGGAACTAAAAATGTAGGCCTCCATATTGCTGCTGCATTAGGTGCAATAGGGGGAGAGTCTAAATTAAAACTTGAGGTATTAAAGAATATAAACTCAAATCACGAGAAAAAAGCAAAAAAGATAGTTGAAGAAGGAAAGGTTAGAATAGATGTAGATGATTCAAAGGCTACATTTTATATAAGAGTTGAGGTATCTACTAATAACGGAGTAGGTGTTTGTGAGATAAAGGATAAACACTCAAATATAGTGTATCTTGAGGCAAATGGTAAGGTCTTATATGAAAATAGAGAAGTAGCTGTAGGTACTTCAAAGGCAAACTATGATTT
This sequence comes from Caloramator sp., assembly GCA_026418935.1. Classification (GTDB taxonomy): domain Bacteria; phylum Bacillota; class Clostridia; order Clostridiales; family Caloramatoraceae; genus Thermobrachium. The sequence goes on from JAOAAJ010000033.1 coordinate 24,060, forward strand.
AAAAGATCATAAGCTTTTAGATTTAGTACATGAAATAATAGATATGGAATATGAAGAATTGGAATTTTTATTAGAGGGTGCTGATGTAAATATTAAAATTGCAGAGGAAGGTTTAAAAAACAGCTATGGCATGGAAATAGGAAAGAGATATAAAAAGATGATAGAGGAAGGCATTCTATCCGATGACATACAAAACAATATAATAATGATGACAGCAGCAGCATCAGATGCAAGAATGGCTGGATGTTTTATGCCAGTAATGAGTAGTGCAGGTTCTGGAAATCATGGTATTACTGCTATTATACCTGTTGCAGTTTGTGCAAAGCTTTTAAATAAAGATAATGCTCAACTTGTTAAAGCACTTACAATATCACATATAACAACAATCTATATAAAGCAGTTTACGGGAAGATTATCAAGTGTCTGCGGATGTGGAGTTGCAGCTGGAGTTGGAGCAGCTTGTGGTATATGTTATCTACTTGGTGGAAAAGATAATGAAATAGAGAACACAATTAAAAATATGGTGGGAGATATAAGTGGTATAGTTTGTGATGGTGCAAAGCCAGGGTGTGCTATAAAACTATCAACAGCTGCCGCTGCTGCCTATAAGGCAGCACT
>JAOAAJ010000071.1 GCA_026418935.1 Caloramator sp.
ATATTGAATTTTGGTGACTATTGGGATATAGACTTGATAAGAAAATATAAAAAGCCAATTATCTATTACACAGATAAAATAAATGAGCAATACTCAATATTCTTTTCGCTCTTAAGAGAAGCAAAGGCAATTCACGACGAATGGGAGAGGGAGTATTTGAAGGGCATGGATTTTGAAAAGGCTGATAAAATAACAAAGGATTTGATTGATGGGTTAGGTTTAAAACCACTTGATATAAAAGGAAATGAAGTTCATAGATTTGCAGGTGCTATGACTCCACAAGGTCAACAGTGTTTCTATGATGTTTTAATCAAAGGTTTGAGGAATAAAATTATTATAAAAGGAAGGCCTGGTACTGGAAAGTCAACAATGACAAAGAAGGTTGCAAGGGCAGCTCTTGAGGCAGGATTAGATGTTGAATTTTATCACTGTGCCTTTGACCCTTCAAGTATAGATATGATTATTATACCAGCACTAAGCTTTGTAATGTTGGATGGAACAGCACCACATGTATTTGATGCAACTGAGAATGAAAGGGTTATAGATATGTTTGATTGCATTGATAAAAATATAGTAAAAGAAGATGAAGAGCCTATAAAAACTATTGAATTAAGGTATAGGGATAAAATAAATGAAGTTAAGGAAGTTTACACACTAATTAAGAATTTACATGATGAACTTGAAAAATACTATATACAGGCAACAGATTTTAGTGAAGTTGATGCATTAAGAAGACGATTAGTAGATTATTTTGTAACTTTAAAATAGAGTTAATAAGAGGTGTTATGTTTGTGTGGAATAGTTGGCTGGATAAATTTTAAAGAGAATATTAAGGACAGAATTAATGAAGTTGAAAAAATGACAAGAAAGCTAATAAAGAGAGGCCCAGATGAAGAGGGATTTTACCAAAGTAATCATATTTTATTAGGTCATAGAAGATTAGTAGTTGTTGATCCAGCTGGTGGACAGCAACCTATGATTAAGGAATGCGGTGGCAATAGATATATACTTGTATACAATGGAGAACTATATAATACAGAAGAATTAAGAGAAGAACTTAAAAGTTTAGGATATACTTTTAATTCCTATTCAGATACAGAGGTTTTGTTAACTGCATATATGCATTATAAAGAGGATTGTATAAATCATTTAAATGGTATCTTTGCTTTTGCTGTTTGGGATGAAAATAGAAATAGGCTTTTTATGGCAAGGGATCATCTGGGTGTAAAACCTCTATTTTATGTGAAACAAAATGAAGAGATTATTTTTGCATCAGAAATTAAAAGTCTTCTTGCACATTCAAAAATAAGACCTGTGTTAGATAAAGATGGACTTGAAACATTATTTGCACTTGGACCATCAAGACCTCTTGGAGATGGTATATTTAAAGGCATAAAGGAAGTACCACCAGCAAGTTTTGTGATTTTTGAGAAGGATAATTTTTTAATAAAGGAATACTGGAAACCTAAAGCATATAAAAACAAAGAAACATTAGATGAATGTGTTGATAATGTAAAAAATTTAGTAATAGATGCAATAAATAGACAACTCTCTGCAGATGTAAAGGTTTGCACATTTTTATCTGGAGGATTAGATTCAAGTATAATATCACTTATTGCATCAAACTTCTTTAATGAAAAGGGAATTAAAATTGAAACCTTTTCGATAGATTATGAAGAAAACGAAAAGTACTTTCAAGCAAACGAGTTTATACCTAATAATGACAAAGAATATATTGATTTAATGGTTAGTAAAATAGGAAGTTTGCATAAAAATGTAGTAGTATCTCAAGAGGAACTTGTTAACTATTTAGATGAAGCAGTCTTAGCAAACGATTTGCCTGGTATGGCAGACATTGATTCATCTTTATATCTATTTTGCAGAGAAATTAGAAAGCATGCAACGGTTGCTTTATCAGGTGAATGTGCAGACGAAGTGTTTGGTGGATATCCTTGGTATTTAAAGAGAGAAGATTTAAACTATAAAGGTTTTCCTTGGCTAAAGTCTGCTGATGTTAGAAAATCTATTCTAAACAAGAATTTAAATTTAGATATAGAAAATAAGATAAATAGGTATTATAATGAGACAATTGAACAAGTGGATTATCTTGATGAAGATGATGAATTAACAAAAAGATTGAGAGAGATGTTTTGTCTAAATATTAAGTGGTTTATGATTACTCTCCTTAATAGAAAAGATAGAATGAGTATGTCAAATAGTTTAGAGGTTAGGGTGCCTTTTGCAGATTATAGACTTGTAGAATATGCCTATAATATTCCTCCAAAATTTAAATTCTGTGATGGTAGAGAAAAGGGAATATTAAGACGTGCACTTAGAGGTATTTTGCCTGATGAAATAATCGATAGAAAAAAATCACCATATCCAAAAACCCACAATCCAATATATACTGAACTTGTATGTAGGCATATGCTGGATATTTTATCAAATAAAAATGAACCTATACTTGATATTATAGATAAAGATTTTGTTGAATATACAGCCAATATTGGTGGCAAAAATATAAATTATAACTGGTTTGGTCAGCTTATGAGTGGTCCTCAAACATTGGCATATTTAATTCAAGTTAATACTTGGTTGAAAAAATATAATGTAGACATCGATTTAAAATAGGGGATTAAACCCCTATTTTTTATACATATTTAATAATTTTTATATACTACTGGACGTATAAAGTATAAAGTTATATAATTAAAATAGCGAACATATGTTCAGAGGTGAAGTTTATGGGAGAATTTAAAATAGTATCAAATTTTAAGCCAACAGGAGACCAACCACAGGCTATAGATAAGCTTGTGGAGGGTATAAAAAGAGGAGATAGATGTCAAACTCTTTTGGGAGTTACAGGTTCAGGTAAAACCTTTACAATGGCTAATATTATAGAAAAAGTTCAAAAACCTACTCTTGTTATAGCACATAATAAAACTTTAGCAGCACAGCTTTGTAGTGAGTTTAAAGAATTTTTTCCTGAAAATGCGGTTGAATATTTTGTTAGTTATTATGATTACTATCAACCAGAAGCGTATGTACCGCATACAGATACCTATATAGAAAAGGATGCATCTATAAACGATGAAATAGATAAATTAAGACACTCAGCAACTTCAGCTCTTTTTGAAAAAAGGGATGTAATAATTGTTGCAAGTGTTTCCTGTATATACGGTCTTGGAGACCCAAATGAGTATAGAGACCTTGTTGTCTCTTTAAGAGTAGGTATGGAAAAGGATAGGGATGAAGTTATAAGAAGACTTGTAGATATACAGTATCAGAGAAATGATATAAACTTCATAAGAGGTACCTTTAGGGTTAGAGGGGATGTGCTTGAAATTTTTCCAGCCTCCCAATCAGAAAAGGCTATAAGGGTTGAATTTTTCGGTGATGAGATAGACAGAATAACCGAAATTGATGTATTAACTGGAGAAATCTTGGGAGAGAGAAAACACATTTCTATTTTTCCTGCATCCCACTATGCAGCTTCAAGAGAAAAGATTGAAAAGGCAATAGAGGGAATAGAGAAGGAATTAGAGGAGAGATATAATGAACTGATACAGCAGGAGAGACTTCTTGAAGCTCAAAGATTAAAGCAAAGAACTAATTATGATATAGAAATGCTTAGGGAAGTTGGATATTGTAATGGTATTGAAAATTATTCAAGACACTTTGATGGAAGACAAAAGGGAGAGCCACCATATACACTCCTTGATTATTTTCCTGATGATTTCTTAATTTTTATAGATGAATCCCACGTTACACTTCCACAACTTCGAGCTATGTATGCAGGCGATAAGTCAAGGAAGGACAATCTTGTTGAATATGGTTTTAGGCTTCCTTGTGCCTATGATAATAGACCACTTAAGTTTGAGGAGTTTGAAAAGAAAATAAACCAAGTTTTATTTGTAAGTGCAACACCTTCACAATATGAAATAGAAAACTCAACTCAGGTTGTGGAACAGATTATAAGGCCAACGGGACTGCTTGACCCAGAGATAGTAGTAAAACCTATAAAAGGTCAAATAGACGATTTGATAGGAGAGATTAAATCAACAATTTCAAGGGGATTTAGAGTTTTGGTTACGACTTTAACTAAGAAGATGGCTGAAGATTTAACTGAATATCTAAAGGATGTTGGTATAAGGGTTAGATACCTACATTCAGATATAGATACTCTTGAGAGAATGAGGATTATTAGGGATTTAAGAAAAGGAGAATTTGATGTATTAGTAGGAATAAACCTCTTAAGGGAGGGGCTTGATATACCAGAGGTTGCCCTTGTTGCAATACTTGATGCAGATAAAGAAGGTTTCTTGCGTTCAGAAACATCACTTATACAAACAATAGGTAGAGCAGCAAGAAATGCAGAAAGTAAGGTTATAATGTATGCTGATAAAATGACAGACTCTATGAAAAGAGCAATTGATGAAACAAATAGAAGAAGAAAGATACAAATGGAGTATAATAAGAAACATGGTATAGTACCAAAGACTGTTGTTAAGCCTGTATATGAAATTATTGAGGCAACTAAGGTTGCTGAAGATAAAGAAATTTACAAAGCAGAGGATAAGGATTTACTAATTAGAACATTAGAAGAAATGATGCTTGAGGCAGCTAAAAATCTTGAATTTGAAAGGGCAGCAGAACTCAGAGACAAGATATATAAACTTAAAGGAATATCATAACATATTTGGGTACATAGTGTTGTGTAAGTTTTTTATTACCTTTGTACCCGTATTATGCTTAATTATTTATAATTAATTATATAGAATTTAAATTTTAATTATGTATTAGAAGAACAAGAGGTGAAAAGATGGCAGTAGATAAAATAATTATAAAAGGAGCAAGAGAACACAATCTAAAAAATATAGATGTTGAAATTCCAAGAAATAAATTTGTGGTATTAACAGGACTTTCAGGTTCGGGTAAGTCTTCTCTTGCCTTTGATACAATATATGCAGAGGGACAAAGAAGATATGTAGAATCTCTTTCTGCCTATGCAAGACAGTTTTTAGGACAGATGAATAAGCCTGATGTTGATTATATAGAGGGGCTATCTCCAGCAATATCTATAGACCAAAAGACTACAAGCAAAAACCCTCGTTCAACTGTTGGGACAGTTACTGAAATATATGACTATTTAAGGCTTTTATATGCAAGAATTGGTAAACCTCATTGTCCAAAATGTGGTAGAGAAATAACAAAGATGAGTATAGACCAAATTGTAGAAAGAGTTTTACAGCTTGAGGAAAGAACAAAAATACAGGTGTTAGCACCTGTTGTTAGAGGTAGAAAGGGGGAACATACAAAGCTATTTGAAAAGATAAAGAAGGATGGATTTGTAAGAGTTAGGGTTGACGGAACAGTTTATGATATAAATGATGAAATAAAGCTTGAAAAGAATAAAAAGCATAATATAGAAGTGGTAGTAGATAGAATTGTAATTAAGGAAGGAATAAAATCAAGGATTGCAGATTCAATTGAAACAGCACTAAAACTTTCAGAGGGACTTGTAATTATAGATGTAATAGATAAAGAGGAAATGCTCTTTAGTGAAAACTTTGCCTGCCCTGATTGTAATATAAGCTTAGGTGAGATAGCTCCAAGAATGTTTTCCTTTAACAGCCCCTTTGGTAAATGTGATGTCTGTGATGGTTTAGGTTCGCTTATGGAGATAAGTCCAAGCCTTGTAATAAAGGATATGGAGCTCTCTATAAATGAAGGTGCTATAAAGCCTTGGGGTGAGCTTAGGGATGATACATGGACGTATTCAATACTTTATGGACTTTCAAAACATTATGGATTTAGTCTTGATGAACCACTAAAGAATTTACCTAAGGATATATTAAATATACTTCTTTACGGAAACAATGGCGAAAAGTTTATGGTTAGCTTCGAGAGGGAATATGGAAAAGGAGAGATGATGTACAGCTTTGAGGGTGTAATTCCAAACCTTCAAAGAAGATATAAGGAGACTAATTCAGAATATATTAGAAACGAAATAGAAGGATATATGGAGTTTAAAACCTGCCCAAAATGTAAAGGGGCAAGGCTTAAGGAGGAGAGTTTATCCGTAACTATAGGTGGACTCTCTATAGATAAATTCTGTGATATGTCTATAAAGAAGGAACTTGAGTTTATAGAAAATCTTAATCTGACAGAGAAGGAGGAAAAGATTGCCCACCAAATTTTAAAGGAGATAAAGGCAAGATTGTCTTTTCTTATAAATGTTGGATTAGATTATTTAACACTATCAAGAGCAGCTTCAACCTTATCAGGTGGTGAGTCTCAAAGAATAAGACTTGCAACACAGATAGGTTCAAGTCTTGTAGGTGTTTTATATATTCTTGATGAGCCAAGCATAGGTCTTCATCAAAGAGATAATGACAGACTACTTGCCACATTAAAACATCTTAGGGATTTGGGTAATACATTAATAGTAGTAGAACACGATGAAGATACAATAAGAGCAGCAGACCATATTATCGATATTGGACCTGGTGCTGGAACACATGGTGGTAGAATTGTGGCACAGGGAACTCCTGATGAGATAGCAGCAGATGAAAGTTCAATAACAGGGCAATATTTATCAGGAAGAAAAAAGATTGAAGTTCCAGAAAAACGAAGAGAGCCTAAGGGATATATTGAAGTTGTAGGTGCAGCAGAAAATAATTTAAAAAATATAAATGTTAAATTTCCACTTGGTGTATTTACTTGTGTAACTGGTGTTTCTGGTTCAGGGAAAAGTACTCTTGTAAATGAAATTCTATATAAAGGAGCAGCAAAGAGAATATTAAACATAAAAGATACTCCAGGAAAACATAAGGATATCTTAGGACTTGAGCAGATTGATAAGATAATAGATATTGACCAATCACCAATAGGCAGAACACCGCGTTCCAATCCAGCAACCTACACAGGAGTTTTTGATTATATAAGGGAGGTGTTTGCACAAACTCCAGAGGCTAAAATGAGGGGATATAAACCTGGTAGGTTTAGCTTTAATGTAAAAGGTGGACGTTGTGAGGCTTGTTCAGGGGATGGAATAATTAAAATAGAAATGCAGTTTTTATCCGATGTTTATATACCTTGTGAAGTTTGCAAGGGCAAAAGATATAATAGTGAAACTTTGGAGGTAAAGTATAAAGGCAAAAATATTGCAGAAGTCCTTGATATGACAGTAGAGGAGGCATTAGAATTCTTTGAAAATATACCAAGAATAAAGAATAAACTTCAAACACTCTATGATGTTGGATTATCCTATATTAAACTTGGTCAGCCTTCAACACAGCTGTCAGGTGGAGAAGCACAAAGAATTAAACTTGCCTATGAACTATCCAAAAGAAGTACTGGAAGGACTTTATATATTTTAGATGAACCAACAACAGGACTTCATATTGAAGATGTAAGAAGACTGATTGAAATAATACAGAGGTTGACTGATTCAGGTAATACTGTTGTTGTTATTGAACACAATCTTGACGTCATTAAATGTGCTGATTATATAATAGATTTAGGTCCAGAGGGTGGAGATTTAGGAGGAACAATTATTGCTGAGGGAACACCAGAGGAAATTATAAAAGTTAAAAAATCATATACTGGAATGTATTTAAAGAAATATTTATAAAGAGGAAGTTCATCTTCCTCTTTATATTTGGGAGGGGTTTTTATGAAAAAAGTAAGAAGATTAATGCGTATTTTAATTTCTGCTTGTGTTTTAATATATTTATTTCTTTTATCATTGGTAGTTGGTTTTGGTTTAACAAGTAGTGAAAAAAAGGCAGATTGTGCAATAGTGCTTGGATGTAGGGTTTATGGAGAAGTGATGAGCCCCTTTTTAAGAGAAAGGACAGATGAGGGATTAAGAATTTTAAAAAAAGATAAGGTTAAGTATATAATTGTATCAGGTGGGAAAGGACAAGGTGAAAGTATAGAGGAAGCAGAGGCAATGAAGGAGTACTTGCTATCAAAGGGAATTTCTGAAGATAAAATTTTAGTTGAAAATAGCTCAAAAAATACATATGAAAATTTGAAATACAGCAAAGAAATAATGGAGATTAAAAATTTAAAATCAGCTGTTATTGTTTCAAATAAGTTTCATCTATTACGTTCAATGTTAGTTGCAAAGAAGTTAGGAATTGAAGCCTCTTATCAAGGAGTTTTTGTTAAAAATCACATCTATGATGAAATTTATGGTTATTTAAGGGAACCTCTTGCTATTATTAAATATTTTGTAAAATTATATATTTAAAAAAATTAAAAAATTTATTATAATTATGTTAAGGAAGTGATTTGGGGGAAGTGTTATGAGTATTTATAGTGAAATTTATGATTTGTCAAAGGAGCCAATATTCTTTATATCTCCTAATATTGATATTAAATTTCATATTATAACGCAAAATAGAGATGTTTTAAATAAAAGATATAGAAATTTATTAGAGTATAATGATGTTATTAAAGAATATTCTATATTTAGTATTGATTACTTAATTAAAAGGATGATTAGTTATTTAAATAACAGAGAATCTTCCATAAATTACTTTGATGAAATAGAAAAAAACATTGAAAATTTTGAAGGTAAACACCTTTTTTACATAAATGCCTTTTTATCATTTTATTATTTTGATACAAACAATTATGAAATGGCAGAACAATATTTAAAATATGCTCTCAACTACATTAAAAAGAATGAGTGTACAGATTATGAAAAAATGTGTATATATTCTTTAACTGCAAATTTTCTACAAAAGACAAAGGATATATTTATTAGTGGTTCCGAGGCATATTTTTTAAAGGCATTAAAGCTTGTAAGAGGAGTGGACAAGCTTGCAGAAATTGCCATATTAAATGGAGTTTCTTATCACTACCACAATATTGAAAGAATTGATGATGCTATTAAATATATTAACAAGGCTCTTGTTATAGCAGAAGAGATAAATATTCCAGATGTTGTTTTTTCAACCTTTAAAAATGCTGGAATCATTTATATTACAAAGGGAGATTTTGAAAGAGCGTCCTTTTACTTTGAGAAAGCTATTGGATGTATTGAACATATTGATGATAAAATGGAATATATTAAACTATTAAATACCTTAGGATATGTTGAATTTCTAAAAGGAGAATTTAGGTCATCAATTAACACTTTTAAAAGAGCAATTAACATATTAACAAACCTTAGCAATGTAACAAAAATATTAGATGAGTCCGTTAAAACATTTGATAATATTGCTTTAACGTGTAAGTTCTTAGGAGATATTGAGGCTTCAATATATTTGCAGGAATTAAGTAAGGAGATACTTGAGAATATTAATTATATAAACAGAGTTAATGAAGTACATAACTTGAGTAAAGTATATACTGATTTAGGAATTGATTATCTGATATATAGAAATGATATTAATAAGGCAGAGTATTATTTAAATTTGGCATATAAATATACAGATGAAAATGAACATTATATAAAAAGAAGCAAAAAATTGCTTTTAGATTCATTGATAAATAGAAATCAAGAAGGGCTCGACTTATTCCATAAAACTATTGATTTGCTAATTGAAAAGGGTAATGATAATTTATATGTTCAAATTATACTAATGGAATTTTTAATTTATTATTATAGTTTATTTAATGACGAATCTAAATTAAAAGTTGCAGAAAGTATCGCAGAAAGATATGGTTTAGAAAAACAATTTATTTCTCTTAAGAAATGTATTTTAGAAAATTATAGAGAGGAAGAGTTTAACGTTTCATTATATCCATTAAATTTCTTTAGATTACTTTCACTACAAAGAAAACAAATACTTCTTGAAACAAAAAAAAGTAGAGATTATGAAATTTTCGAAGAGTTGTCCTTTAGTATATCAGGATGCCAAAATGTTGAGGATTTATTTAAAACTGCTTCGGATGTGCTAAACAAATTTTTCCTTTCTAAATGTTTATTAGTCTTTTCTTATAATGCAGAAGATGTGTCTATTATTTATAGTGACAGTGATTTGAAACAAGATGGAAGAGGCTTCATAACAAACTTAATTGATAATTTTAGATTAGATAGTGGAATAATAAATTTAAATAATGAATGTACAAAATCCTGTATTGTTTCAAAGATAATGGATGATGAAGGTTTATACTATTTTATTCTATGTAATGATTCTAAAAGCGATTGGTATTTTAACAAAGAACAAATAAAGACCTTTAATCTTCTTGTAAATAATATGTTTTTGAAATATAAAAATATTTGTCAACTTGAAACAATAAAACAGAGCGTAGTGACAGATTACATGACAGGATTAAAAAATGCAGCATATTATAATAAAAGAGTTAAGGAATTAATATATAAGTATGACAAATATAATACAGAATTTGGCATGGCTCTTATTGATTTAAATAAGTTTAAACAGATTAATGATAAGTTTGGACATGAGGCAGGAGATAATGCAATAAAACATTTTGCTAAAATATTAAAAAATGAGATACAAAATACAGCTGAAATTATACGTTATGGAGGAGATGAATTTATCTTACTTTTTGAAGGGGATTATAAAATAGTTGAAGCATTGATTTATAAAGTAAAATTGAGTTTAAAAGACAATCCACTCTATATAGACAATGTAAAAATAATTTTAGATTTTTCTTATGGTATTGAGATGTATCACGGTCAAGGAGAAGCAAATCTATTTAAAAATACAGATTTTAAGATGTATAAAGATAAAAATAAAGTATTATAAATCACAAATCAAGTAAAAAAGGTGCGTGGCACCTTTTTACTTTTTTATGGATTATTGAAATAAACTTTAACGATAGATATTTATTTTGTGTTAAAATGAGAATATATGGTATAATATTTAAAAATAATTATGAGGTGTTGATATGGTTAGATATGTTTCAACAGCATTAAAATTTATAATAATAGCAATTATATATGTAATTATTTTTAGAATTATAAGGCTAATGTATATAGATTTAAAGAGAAAAGGACAATTAAAGGAGGATATGGATTTAGCTCTTGAAGTACTTGATGCTCCAGAAAATATTAACATTTCAAGGGGAAGCATTTATCCAATAAGGGATAGTATAACAATAGGAAGAAAGGAAGATAATGCAATTGTAATTGAAGATGCGTATGTATCTAATTATCATGCAAGAATTATATTAGAGGATGATATTTATATAAAGGATTTAGATAGTACAAATGGTACTTATGTAAATGGTAAAAGAGTTGTTAGACTTACAAAAATATCAGAAGGAGATTTAATTGAAATAGGTAGAATTACATTTAAAGTAATATAGAGGTGTAAAATGATGGAACTTGAAAAAAAGGTACTCCATAGTATATATTTTGTAACCTTCTTTTTATTTTTTAATTTGTGTTTTATAACTGGAAAAATAGATTTAATTCCCTTAATTTTTTGTTTATCTTCTATTATTCTAATTTCATATTCAAGCTTTATTATAAGAAAATTTTATCCAAAAGGTGATAAATTTTTGTTTTTAATTTCAGCATTGCTATGCCAAATAGGAATTGTAATGATTTATAGACTTGACACAAGAACGCAAAACTTTGAAATCCCACGTTTTGCGTTAAAGCAAATGACATGGTTTACAATTGGTATTACAATTTTTATGATTATACTTTTTATTACTCCTAAAATGATAAGAATTTCAAGGTATAAATATTTATATATTTTTATTGCACTTTCACTTCTTATGTCAACTCTGTTTATTGGTAGGGAGATTAAAGGTTCAAAGAACTGGATTGTAATAGGTTCCTTTAGTTTTCAACCCTCAGAGATAGCAAAATTTTTTATAATCTTGTATTTAGCGTCGGCACTTTCAAAACAGATAAACAAAAAGGATTTAATAGAAACAGTAATATTTATGTTTTTAGCAATAGGATTTTTAGTTTTAGAAAAGGATTTAGGTGCAGCTCTTATATTCTTTGGAATATATCTTGTAATGTTATACATAGCGACTTCTCAAGGAAAATATGTAGCATTAGGTCTTTTGGCTTTTAGTTTGGGTGGATTTATAAGCTACTTCCTTTTTAGTCATGTAAGGATTAGAGTACAAATATGGTTAAATCCTTGGAAATATAAGCTGGATAAAGGCTATCAAATTTGTCAGTCACTTTTTGCCATTGCATCTGGAGGATTGTTTGGGAGAGGTCTTGGGCTTGGCTATCCATATTTGATTCCGCTTGCTCTAAATGATTTCATATTTTCTGCAATTGCAGAGGAGTTTGGATTAATAGGTGCTTCTGCCCTTATAATTTTATATATTTTACTTGTATATAGAGGACTTAGAACTGCGATCTATTCAAAGGATTATTTTTCACAACTTGTGGCGGTAGGTATTTCGAGTATGTTGGCCTTTCAAGTTTTTGTTGTTATAGGTGGAGTAACGAAAATGATTCCAATGACGGGTATAACACTGCCCTTTGTAAGCTATGGAGGAAGTTCTATGCTTCTAAATTTTTTATCTTTAGGTGTTCTATATAAAATATCTGAAGGGAGATAAAAATGAAGGATAGGGAAGATAAAATTAAAAAAGTTATTGTGTTTTTTGTAATGTGTTTTTTGTCAATAATTACTTATTTAATATATTTTAATTTGTTTACGGCAGATAAAATTAAATATGATAGTTCTAATCAAAGAGTAATCGAGGAAGAAAAAAATACGATAAGAGGTATGATATTAGATAGATATGGTGAGATTTTAGCACAAACAGATAAAAAAGGTGATAGAAAATATACCTATGGTAGCTCTTTTGGAAATATTACAGGATATATTAGTAATAAATATGGGAAGTCAGGGGTTGAGGCTTATTATAACAATATTTTACTTGGAAGAGAACAGTTTTTAGGAGATATAGTAGATGTATTTGGAATTTTAAGACAATCTGTTTTAGGTCAAAAGAAAATAGGTGATAGTGTTGTTTTGACGATAGATTCAAAACTTCAAAATAGAATTTATAATAGTTTTGGAGATGATAAAGGAGCAGCAGTATGCATTAATCCTAAAACAGGAGAAATATTAGCAATGGTTTCTAAACCATCGGTTAACCCAAATAAAATAGATGAAAATTTTAATGAATATTCAAATGATAAGGAGGGTAAGCCATTTTTAAATAGAGCATTACAGGAATATTATCCTCCAGGTTCAGTATTTAAAATCGTTACAGCAGCAGCGGCACTTGAAAATATAGAAGAAATAGATAGTTATGTTAATAGTTGTGATGGTGTTTTAAAGGTTGGAGATAAGAGCATAAAAGACTATAAGGAAGAAAAGCATGGAAGGGTAAATCTAAAAAATGCCTTTAAGGTATCCTGCAATAATACATTTGCTAAAATAGGGCTAAAACTTGGTTATGATACTTTAAAAAATGAAGCAGAAAAGTTCTTGTTTAACAGGGAGATTTATATAAAGGACCCATATGCAAAAATAAAAATTAAACAGGCTCTATATGATTTTAAGGAAAGGGATGAATATTCAGTAGGTATTAGTGCAATAGGACAGCATGAGGTTAAGGCAAATCCAATGACTATGGCACTTATGACTTGTGCTATAGCAAATGAAGGAAAAATAATGCAACCATATATTTTAGATGCAATTGTAAGTTATAAAGGGAATATAAAATATAAGACAAAACCTGAAAAATTAGTAGATGCAATAGATTTAAAAACAGCAGAAACGATAAAGAATTATATGATTTTAACAGTTAAAGAGGGAACTGCAAAAAGAGCAAGAAACAGTATACAAATAGCAGCTAAAACGGGTACTGCCGAAAATGCAATAGGAAAGGAACCACACTCTTGGTTTGTTGCATTTGCTCCTGCCAATAATCCTCAAATTGTTGTTGTTGTGGTAGTTGAAAATGGAGGTGCTGGTTCTGGAAGAGCCTTAGATATAGCAAAGGATGCTATTTTAAACTATTTAAACAGATAACAAAACACTTGTTCGGATGCTCCTTTTATAATATACTATAAGTAGATTATGTAAACAGAAGGAGCAAACAAATGACTGGCAAGACGCACTTAGGTATCGGAGTTATGTTTACAATAATATTATCAGAATACTTCAAATTATCTTTAACAACAGGGGCTTTATTTGCATGTGCGTTAGCTTCACTTTTGCCTGATATAGATCATCCAAAGAGCTTTATTAATCAATATATACTTCCTTTTAAAAACAAATTAACAAAAACCACATTCTATATTACTTTGGGATTTGTTATTTATCTAATAAATTCATTTTATTTTAATTATACCTACTTTAAACTACTTTCTTTTTTCTGCATTTTAATTGGATTTTCTACGCATAGGAATGGACTAACTCACAGCATATTTGGTTTTATTTGTTTTGTTTCTTTATTCGGTTATGCTGCACTTTTGTATGGATTTAGGGAGTGTATAGTTCCCTTTTCAATAGGATATATTATGCATTTAGTAGCGGATATGTTTACAAACAAAGGAATACCTATAATGTATCCCTTTAAAAAAAAGAAATTTAAAATGCCTTTTACCTTTAAGGTTGGTTCTTGGCTTGGAAATTTGATTGAATCTGCTATTATTTTAACCTTTTTAATTTATGTTGCTTGGAGATTACCTATTATTATAACTAACTATAAGTAGGAGCTGATTAAATGTTTGATGAAAGGTTAAAAAATTTACCTGAGCAACCAGGTGTGTATTTAATGAAAAATGAGCTGGGTGAAATTATTTATGTTGGTAAGGCAGTTAATCTTAAAAATAGAGTAAGACAATACTTTAAAGGGGGAAATCATCCTCCTAAGGTTAGAGTAATGGTTTCTAATATTTCAGATTTTGAATACATTATAACTAATTCAGAGCTTGAGGCTCTTATTTTAGAGTGTAATCTTATTAAAAAGTATAAACCAAAATACAATATTCTTCTTAAGGATGATAAACAATATCCCTTTATAAAGGTTACTATTAACGAAGAATACCCAAGGGTTTTTATTACAAGAAGATATGAGAAGGATGGTTCTAAATATTTTGGTCCTTATACGGATGTTTCAGCAGTAAAGGAAACAATTAATTTAATTAGGAAGCTATTTAAATTGAGAACCTGTAGAAAAGGCTTAAAGTATGGAGTTGAAGTAGATAGACCTTGTTTGAATTACCATATTAGTAGGTGCTTAGCACCTTGTACTGGAAAAGTTGATGTAAATGAGTATAGGCAGATAGTAGATGAAGTTATTAAACTTCTTCAGGGTAAATATGAAGAATTAATAAAAATTTTAGAAGAAAAAATGTATTTAGAGTCCAGCAAACTAAATTTTGAAAAGGCTGCAGAATATAGAGACCAAATAAATTCAATAAAAAAAATTCAAGAAAAGCAGAGAATTATATCAAGCTATTTAGAGGATGAGGATGTAATAGCCTATGCAAAAGATGATGAAGGAATGTCCTTTGAAGTATTTTTTATAAGAAATGGTAAATTGCTTGGAAGAGAGAATTTTTATTTTGAAGATTTAAGTGATGATGCTGTATCTCAATTTATAGTTCAGTTTTATGAAGAGAGAGAATTTATACCTAAGGAAATACTACTTTCTAATGAAATACCAGAAATTAATATAATAGAATCATATTTGACAAGTAAAAGAGGAAGTAAAGTTACTATAAAAGTTCCTAAAAGAGGAGAAAAGAGTGAAATTATTGAGCTTGCTAAAAAGAATGCCTATGAAGCACTAAAAAATATTAGAAATAAAATAGAGGAGGAAAAATTAAAGACAGAATTTGTACTATATGAATTAAAAAGAGTACTTAATTTAGATGAATTACCTAAAAGAATTGAAGCCTATGATATTTCTAACATACAGGGGACAGATAGTGTAGGAGGTATGGTTGTTTTTGAAAATGGTAAGCCAAATAAGAAGCAGTATAGAAGATTTAAAATTAAAACAGTAGTAGGTGCAGATGATTTTAGTAGTATGGCTGAAATTGTAGAGAGAAGATTTAAAAGAGGATTAGAAGAAATAAAAAATTTAGTAGAAGAAGAAAAAGATTTAGATGATGGTAAATTTTCAATTTTTCCAGATTTAATATTGCTTGATGGAGGAGAATTGCAAGTAAAGGCTGTTAAAAGGGTACTGGATGAAATGGGGTTAGTTATTTCTATATGTGGTATGGTAAAGGATGATAAGCATAAAACAAGGGCTCTTTTTTATGATGGTAGAGAAATTGTATTAGATAAACATTCCTATTTATTCAGATTTGTTTCAGCAGTGCAGGAGGAAGTTCATAGATTTGCTATAAGTTATCACAGAGGTTTAAAAATAAAAAATACGATATCATCTATTTTAGATGATATACCTGAAATAGGTAAAAAAAGAAAGCAGGCACTATTAAAGCATTTTAATAGCATTGAAGAAATAAAAAAAGCAAGCATAGATGAACTTTTAAAGGTAGAGGGAATGAATGAAAGAGCTGCGTTATCAATATTTAACTATTTTAACAACAATAATCTTTAATATTTTGTAACAATAATGTATAATGATAATGAAATTAATTTATAGGAGTGATACATATGAAGATACTTGTTGATACACATACACACACAATAGCAAGCGGTCATGCCTACAGTACACTTTTTGAGAATTGTTTAGAAGCAAGTAAAAAGGGTATAAAGCTTATTGCCTTAACTGACCATGGACCAGCTATGCCAGGAGGACCGCATATTTTTTACTTTGGTAATTTAAAGGCAGTTCCTAATGAAATACATGGTGTTGAAGTTTTAAAGGGAGTTGAAGCAAATATAATAGATTATGATGGACGATTGGATTTAGATGAAGAGAGATTATCAAGGCTTGATATTGTAGTTGCCAGTCTTCATGATGTTTGTATTACACCGGGAAGTAAAAAGGACAATACAAGAGCAATAATTGGAGCTATAAAAAGTGGAATGGTTGATATTATTGCCCATCCAGGTAATCCAGCCTTTGAAATAGATAAAAGGGAAGTTCTAAAGGCAGCAAAGGATTATAATGTTTTGATTGAGATTAATAACAGTTCATTAGGTATATCAAGACCTGGTAGCTATCAAAACTGTAGCGAAATAGCAAGGATGGCTGTTGAAATGGGGAATCTACTTACATTAGGTAGTGATGCACATATATGTTATCATATAGGTGAGTTTAAAGAGGCATTAAATATGCTAAAAGAGTGTGGAGTAACAGAAGAGAATATAATAAGCACTGATGTTGAGAGACTAAAAAGATTTCTCAAATTAAGAAGAAATAAATAAAAGTTTTTATAAAAAGTAAATCATATAATTTTTTAAATTAGCCCCTTATATGATTTTTTGGCATTTTATATGTTGTTTAAACTGATAAAATGCCAATTGAAATCTACATATGGGGCTTTTAATATTTATTAAACTTTTAAATATTAAAATTTAAGTTGGAAAAGATTATATAACTTACATTAGATACTTTATTTTGTAACATTATACTTGATTTCTGCATTAATTATATATATACTTAAAATTGCTTAAAAAATGAAAAGGAGTTGAAATAATGAATATAGATGAACTTAAAATAGAGTTAAAATCCTTTTTTGATGAAAGCGAAATAAGATTTAACGAACCTATGAAGAATCATACCTCCTTTAAAGTTGGTGGACCTTGCGATATTATGATAATTCCAAGTTCTAAAGAAAAGCTTATAAAAGCCTTAGAGCTTATAAAAAAATATAAAGTTCCCTATTTTATAATGGGAAAAGGAAGTAATTTAATAGTTAAAGATGGGGGTTTTAGAGGAGTTATTCTAAAATTAACTGCACTTGATTATATTATAGTAAAGGATAATAAAATTATTGCAGGAGGAGGTGCTTCTCTCTCAAATACTGCAAGGGAAGCCCTGCTAAATTCCCTAAAGGGTATGGAATTTGCCTCTGGAATTCCAGGTACGGTTGGAGGTGCCGTTGCTATGAATGCAGGGGCATACGGAGGCGAAATAAAGGATATTATCGAATGGGCTGAATGTGTAAACGGTAGTTTAGAGGTAATTAAATTAACAAAAGAAGATTTGAATTTATCATATAGACATAGCAGGGTTCAAGAGGAAAACCTTGTGGTAGTTGAGGCATGTTTTATTCTTGAAAAGGGTAATTACGATGAGATTAAAGGCAATATGGAGGAACTAAATAGACGTAGAATAGAAAAACAGCCTTTAAATTACCCAAGTGCAGGAAGTACATTTAAAAGGCCTACAGGATATTTTGCTGGTAAACTTATTGAAGATTCAGGGCTTAAGGGATATAGATTTGGTGGTGCTATGGTGTCAGATAAGCACGCAGGTTTTGTAATAAATTATGATAATGCAACAGCAAAAGATGTTTTAGAGGTTATTAAACACGTTCAGAAAGTTGTATATGAAAAGTTTGGAGTAAAGCTTGAGACTGAAGTAAAAATAATAGGCGAGGAATAATCCTTGCCTATTATTTTTAAAAACAATATAGAATATTCAAAATATTCAAGTTTTAACATTGAGAAATTATAAAAAATTAGTTATTATAATATTAGGCAGGCTTATTTTTTATTAAGGAGGGGGTAACATGAAAATAAGAGAGGCTATAAAAGGGGTTAGGCCTTATCAAGCAGGTAAACCAATAAGTGAAGTAAAAAGACAGTTAGGGTTAGAAGACATAATAAAGCTGGCATCAAATGAAAATCCCTATGGTTGTTCAGAAAAAGTAAAAAAAGCAATGTATGATGCAGTAAATTCAATTAATCTTTATCCAGATGCATCAAATTATGAACTTAAAAGAGCTCTTGCAGAACATATTGGAGTTAAACCATCAATGATATTTTGTGGTACAGGTTCAGACCTTTTAATAAGAGTTCTATGTAATGTTTTTATAGATAAAGATGATGAAATTATAATGGGAGATATATCATTTCAAAGATATGAGGATTCTGCCAAAATAATGGGTGGTAATGTTATTAAGGTTAAAATGAAGGATTATCGATTGGATGTTGAGGGGATGGTAAAAGCAATAACTGATAATACTAAAATTATTTGGTTTGCAACACCAAATAATCCTATTGGGACAATAGTTAAAAAAGATGAATTGTTGTGGGCATTAGAAAATATACCAAGAGATATTATTGTCGTTATTGATGAAGCATACCGCGAGTATGTAAGTGACAAAGACTATCCTGATACTATACCACTTCTTGATAAATATGATAATATAGTTATTTTAAGAACTTTTTCAAAGGCATATGGGCTTGCAGGTCTAAGATTGGGTTATGGCATAGCAAGTGAAGAAATAACACAATATATGAATTCAGTAATAGGTCCCTTTGATACTAATTTGATTGCACAGGAGGCAGGTATAGCTGCGTTAAAGGACGAGGAGTTTTTAAAATTCGTTGTTGAAAAGAATGAAGAAGGAAGACAATATTATTATAAAGAGTTCATTAGATTAGGGCTACAATATATAGAAAGTCAAGCAAACTTTGTTATGGTTGATACAGGAAAAGATGATATGGATGTGTTTAACAAACTCTTAAGAAAGGGTGTAATTGTAAGACCAGGTTACTTGTTTGATATGAAGGGATGGCTTAGGGTTACAGTTGGAACAATGGAACAATGTCAAAGATTTGTAAAATCACTTGAAGAAATAATAAGGGGCGAATAATCGCCCCTTAAATTACTTTATAAAGTTTGCAAATGTAGTTATTATAATTGAGTTTGTAAAGTCAATTAGAAAGGCTCCAACTATTGGTACAACAAAGAATGCCTTTGGTGCAGCACCGTATTTTTCACAAATTGCTGTCATATTAGCCATTGCATTTGGAGTTGCTCCCATACCAAAACCACAAATTCCTGATGACATAACAGCTGCATCATAGTCTTTACCATTTAGATTAAATACAACGAAGTATGCAAAAAGAATCATAAGTATTGTTTGTACTATAAGTATAGCAAGCATTGGGCCTGCAACTTCTTTTAGTTCCCAAAGCTTAAGTCCTATTAGAGCCATTGATAGGAATACGTTTAGGCCTATTGAACCTAAAATATCAGCACATTTTTGATTTATATGATACTTGCCTGTCGATTCTCCTATATTTAATATTATTGCTGCAATAATCATTGCGTTTATGTATGAAGGTAAAGTAATGTTCTTACTCTTAAACCATAATTCAAGTACAGCTCCAAGTGACATTGAAATTATAATTACAGTAAATGTTCTAAACATTTCTTCATAGCTCACTACATCGTTTGAAATTGCTACTTCATCCAAGTAATCAGAAGCGTGTGATTTAAGGTTATTCTTAACTATCAGCTTTCTGGCTATTGGACCACCAATTAAGCTACCCATAACCAGTCCAAATGTAGCAGCAGCCATTGCAGCAGTTACAGCACCATTAAATCCATAGGACTTTTCAAATAGTTCACCGAAGGCTGCTCCAGTACCGTGTCCTCCTACCATTGTTACAGAACCTGCTATAAGTCCAAGTAATGGATTAGCACCTACAGCTTTAGCTACAAGTACTCCTAAAGTATCTTGAAGAAGTACAAGAACAACTGTACATAGGAAGAATACTAATACAGCAAGTCCACCTTTTTTAAGGAGTTTTAGACTGGCAGTTAAACCTATGGTTGTAAAAAATACTAACATAAATGGTTTTTGAAGTGTTGTGTCAAGAGTAAGTTTTAGGATTCCATTTTCTCTTAAGATTAGATTTACAATTGCAAATAATAGTCCACCAACAACTGGTGCAGGTATACAGAACTTTTCAAGTACTTTTACTTTTGAGCGTATAAATACACCCAAATAGTAAACTACTACGGCAAGTCCGACCGTTTGAATCATGTCGAGTTTTAGTTCCATAATAATCCCCCTTATGCAAAAATTTTGTCGTATATTTTTATAATTACAGAAAATTCGAAAAAAGTCAACAATAATTTTAATAGTTTATTAATAAAATTATCAAATTTGCAAAAAAATTAGCACAATATAACATAGTTTAATAAATATATTAAATAATATTTAACAATTTTATTTATATATAGCCAAAGGGGTTGCATAAATTGCAGGTGGTGATAAAGTATAATCAAATTCAGTTGGTACAATAATGCCTTTATCTTTGAGTATTAATAGGTATTCAATAGTTAAGTTTAAAAATGAAGTATAATAATTTTCCATACAAGTTTTATATAGGAGGCAAAATTTCTCACCATTATTTATTTTTTTATTTATCCTACAAAAAAATTTGCACTCACAGTCTACATAGTCATAAATATAAAATGTTTTATCTAAGAAAAAACTTGAATTTATGTTTAGTATACAATTGAAATTATGACAATCAAATATGAGGTTAGTCGTATTATTTCTAATTAATTGATCATGTAGATTTTTTAATTGTTTATAAATAAAATCAAAATTTGTTAATGAATATTTAGGAGTATCTGGGAGAAGTTTATTTAAGTTGCTTGTTCCGTAACATTCTAATATAGATAATATAGTTTCTATTTCAGGTATTAAGTTTTTACTGGATATTTTACCCGTTAACTCAAGAAAATCACTTGATTTTAAATAATCAATGTTTGTATTAAAGGAAACTTGGTTATTATTTATTAAAAGGTTCTTTAAAGAATTAAATATTGTAAAAGTTGCATAAGTTTTTCTTATTCTTGTTTGAATCCTTACTCCACATCTATTTTCAATAGAATTATTTGCATCAAAGACGTTACTGGAGCTATTATCTAAAGTTATATTTTTATCTTTTGAGTCAGTAATTTTGCAATCATTAGAAAGAGCTTTTTTATAATCTAAACCAAGCTTTGAAAATTCATCAATTGAATTTAATATTGTATCTTCTTTTGTCTCAATGTATCCATTAATCAAAGTTGAATATAAATCTATAATCATATTTTTGTTTAGGTATATTGGCATATTTATATTTGGCATAAAATCACCTTAAATATAATCTATTACATAATATGCATATAAAATTTTATGGTTAAAATCTTGATATATTTTAAAATATATATTATAATTTCAATATACCCCATATAGGTATAAGAGGAGGAGTAGAGATGAAAAAAGCATATATTGACCCACAAAAATGTGATAGATCACCTTTTTGCCCTGCTAAAAGAGTATGCCCAGTAGGTGCTATAACCCAAGATAAAGCAGGATTTTTTGGTGGTGGCATTTCAAAGGTTGATGAAAGTAAGTGTGTTGGATGTGGTAAGTGCGTTAGCTATTGTCCAGCAAGAGCTATAACAATGAAATAGGGGGTATCCCTAAAAATTAGACAAAAGTGTAGTTTTATTTTTAAAATATAAAGAGTCCCATAGTTGAATTTAAAAGGTTTAACAACAAGCCTAAAATTCAATATGGGGCTCTTTTTATTTATTAACTGTTTAATTTATACTTTTCCTTAATATGCTGAAGTGCACTTTCAAATTTATAGGATTTAATTTTAGGATATGATCGTAGAAGCAATTTTTGCTTAAAGCTTAATCTATTAAGGACTTTTTCTTTTATAAAGTTTAGACTTTCGATTTTATTTTCAAGTTTAATTTTAGTTTCTATGCTAACAGATTCACTTAATTTATCTAATGTATTTTTAATTTCTGTTAAAATTTCTTGTAATTCAATATAGATTGATTTTAATTCAAATAGGCTGTTTATGGTTAAAACAGCATCTATTAAAATGCAAGCAAATAAGAGATTATATACCCATTCACCATATTTATCGCTTATAA
Organism: Caloramator sp.; assembly: GCA_026418935.1. Lineage (GTDB taxonomy): Bacteria > Bacillota > Clostridia > Clostridiales > Caloramatoraceae > Thermobrachium. Next base: position 22,747 of record JAOAAJ010000071.1, read on the forward strand.
ACAATATAATATTATTTATCTTTGGATGAATTAGTTTCATAAAAATTACTGCAAATACTCCCCAGTATATTGAGAATTTTAAACATACATATCCCTTAATGTTAAGCTTTTCATTTGAATAATCCCACCATTTAGAGTGAAATAAGATTTCAAGCAAATATCCAGTTATATATTCAATAATACTTGCAATTAATGAACCTATAATAAAAGTTATTATAAAATTATTCCTAAATGGTGTTAGAGCAATAATAAATACGACTGCTGAAAAGCCATAAATTGGACATATAGGTCCATATAAAAATCCCCTATTTATAAAACGTTTATCTTTATAAATATGGTATAATACTTCTATAGTCCAGCCAAAAAATGAATAGATTAGAAAAGAAAGAAATAGATAATATAATTTATTCAAAGTATATCTCCCCCTAAAAATTAGTGATATTTTAATATGATAACAATAAATAATTATACCACTTAGTACAAAAAAATCAATTTGAGGTGAACATATATGGATATGTTTGAATTATTAAATAAAAATAAAGATAATAGACCTCTTGCAGAAAGAATGAGACCAGAATCGCTTGAGGAGTTTGTTGGTCAAAAACATATACTTGGAAAAAATAAAATGCTATATAGGTCAATTATGACGGATAATTTGTCCTCTATAATATTATATGGTCCTCCAGGTACAGGTAAAACTACGCTTGCAATGATTATAGCAAATACAACTAAATCAGAGTTTAGGCAAATAAATGCAGTATCATCAGGTGTTTCAGATATTAAGAAAATTGTTGAAGAGGCTCAAAGTAATTTAAAATTGAACTCTAAAAGAACAATTCTTTTCATAGATGAGATACATAGATTTAATAAACTTCAGCAGGATGCACTACTACCTTATGTAGAAAGAGGTATAGTTATTTTAATTGGTGCAACAACAGAAAACCCATACTTTGAAGTTAATAAAGCATTACTTTCAAGGTCTATGATATTTGAGCTTAAGGAATTAAAAGAGGAAGAGATAGAAGAGGTTTTAAAAAAAGCTTTAGAAAGCCCAAAAGGACTAAAGGAGTATAACGTTGATATAGATGATGAAGCTATAAAATACATTGCATTTAATTCTGGAGGAGATGTAAGACGAGCATTAAATGCATTAGAAATGGCGGTAAAAACTTCAGAGAAAGTTGAAGGGAAAATAAAAGTTACTTTAGAGGATGCTTATGAATGTATTCAAAAAAGAGTAATTCTATATGATAAAAATGGAGATTACCATTATGACTTGATTTCAGCCTTTATAAAAAGTATGAGGGGTACAGATCCTGATGCAACAATATATTATCTTGCTAAACTTATAGAATCAGGAGAAGACCCTATGTTTATAGCACGAAGAATAATGATTTGTGCAAGTGAGGATGTAGGCAATGCTGACCCTATGGCACTTATTGTTGCAACTAATGCAGCAACTGCTGTGAGTATGATTGGATATCCAGAGGCAAGAATAATACTTTCCCAAGCAGCTTTATATGTAGCTTGTGCACCTAAGAGTAACTCTTGTTATTTAGCAATTGATAATGCACTTGAGGATATTAGAAAAAATAATGATTCAGGTGTACCACCTTATTTGAAAGATGCACATTATAAGGGGGCAAACAAACTTAATAGAGGAGTTGGATATAAATACCCACACGATTATAATGGTTATGTGAAACAGGACTATCTTCCTGCTTCACATATTGGGAAGAAGTTTTATATACCTAAAAATATAGGTTACGAGTCAAAGATAAAAGAAAGGTTAAATAGATTAAAGGAAATATATGAATAATATAGGGATAATATAGAAATAATAGTAAATGCTAAAGTTATATTTTTAAATTTAAAGTTGACAAAAATACTCTGCTATGATAAGCTTAAAATGAAATTCTTATTATTTTACTCGGAATTAAATTTGAGGTGATTCATTTGAAACTATCAACACGAGGGCGATATGGTGTTAAGGCTATGTTCGAACTTGCTTTAAATTACGGCAATGAGCCACTATCAATAAAAACTATCTCAGAAAAACAAAATATATCTGAATACTATCTTGAGCAGTTGTTTGGATCCTTAAGAAAGGCAGGTCTTGTTAAGAGCATAAGGGGTGCACAAGGTGGTTATGTATTAAGCAGACCGCCATCAGAAGTAACAGTAGGAGATATATTAGATGTGTTAGAAGGACCTATTGAAATTTCTGAATGTATAGATGACGAAGACAATTGTTCAAGAATTGAATATTGTGCAACAAGACTTTTATGGATAAAAATAAGAGACAGTGTAAATCAAGTTACACATTCAATAACTTTAGAAGATATGGTAAATGACTATAAATCTATGAATATTATAACAAGTATCAAAAGGGGAGAATAACTATGGAAAAAAGGTTTGTTTATATGGACCATGCGGCTACAACATATACTAAGCAAGAAGTTTTAGAAGCAATGATGCCTTATTTTACTGAGCAATTTGGAAATGCTTCATCAATATATACCTTTGGGAGAAGGTCAAAGGCAACTATAGAGGAAGCAAGAGAAAAGGTTGCAAAAGCATTGAATGCACTACCAGATGAAATATATTTTACAGGTGGAGGCTCAGAGGCTGATAACTGGGCAATAAAGGGTGTAGCATATGCTAATAGAAATAAAGGAAACCATATTATAACAACAAAGATAGAGCACCATGCGGTGTTACATACCTGTGAATACCTTGAAAAACAAGGGTTTGAGGTAACATACCTTGATGTTGATGAATATGGTTTAATAAATCTTGATGATTTAAAAAACGCAATAACTGATAAAACAATTTTAATAACAATAATGTTTGCAAACAATGAAATAGGAACAATTCAGCCTATTGCAGAAATAGGTAAAATTGCAAGGGAAAGAGGAATATATTTCCATACCGATGCGGTTCAAGCTGTAGGAAATGTAGAAATTGATGTTAAAGAAATGAATATAGATATGTTGTCTCTTGCAGGACATAAATTCTATGGACCAAAGGGTGTTGGAGCCCTTTATATAAGAAAAGGTGTTAAAATTGACAATCTAATTCATGGTGGAGGACAAGAAAGAAAGAGAAGAGCAGGAACAGAAAATCTACCTGGAATAGTTGGATTGGCAAAAGCTATAGAGCTTGCGACATCAAATATTGAAGAGCACAACAGAAAAATAAAGGCAATGAGGGATAGACTACTTAAAGGTATAATGGAAAAGATTCCTTATACTAAATTAAATGGTCATCCAGTAAAGAGACTTCCAGGAAACATAAACGTAAGCTTTCAGTTTATAGAAGGCGAATCATTACTTCTATTGTTAGACCATTATGGAATTTGTGCATCAACAGGAAGTGCTTGTTCTTCAGGTTCCCTTGACCCATCACATGTACTAATGGCAATAGGGTTACCACATGAGATTGCACACGGCTCTTTAAGACTAAGTCTTGGAGATTTAAATAAAGAAGAAGACGTTGACTATGTATTAGAAGTTCTACCACAAATTGTACAAAGATTAAGAGATATGTCACCATTATACGAATCATTTATAAAAGAAGGGGGAAAATAAATATGTATAGTGATAAAGTAATGGACCATTTTATGAATCCAAGAAATGTAGGAGAAATAGAAAATGCTGATGGTATAGGTGAAGTTGGAAACGCTAAATGCGGAGATATAATGAAAATTTATCTTAAGGTTGAAGATAATAGAATAGTAGATGTAAAATTCAAGACCTTTGGATGTGGTTCTGCAATTGCTTCAAGTTCAATGGCAACAGAATTAATAAAAGGAAAGACATTGGAAGAAGCTTGGGAACTTACGAATGTTGCTGTTGCAGAGGCTTTAGATGGACTTCCACCAGCTAAAATGCACTGTTCAGTATTAGCAGAACAAGCAATTCATAAGGCAATAAATGACTATAGAATTAAACAAGGATTAGAACCTTGGGAAGATAGATTTAGTGATGATGACGACCATCATCATCATGAATAATAAGTAGGTGAATGTATGAAGGAAAAGGTTGTAATAGGGATGAGCGGCGGAGTAGATAGCTCCGTCGCTGCATATTTGCTTAAGGAACAGGGATATGATGTTCTTGGTATAACTATGGAGGTTATACCGAGAAACTTAGAATTTGAAGAGAGAGAGGGAGGATGTTGTTCTCTTTCTGCTGTAAATGACGCTACAAGGGTTGCTGCAAAGCTTGATATACCATATTATGTTTTAAATTTTAAGGATGTATTTGAATCAAAAGTTATCAATTATTTTATAGACGAATATTTAGCAGGTAAGACACCAAATCCTTGTATTGCGTGTAACAAATATATTAAATTTGACGAGTTTTTAAAAAGGGCAGAGGTTCTTGGTGCAAAATATATAGCAACTGGACACTATGCCATAATTGAAAAGGATGAAAAAACAGGTAGGTTCCTATTAAAAAGGTCTAAAGATGATAAGAAAGACCAAACCTATGTGCTCTATAATATGACTCAATATCAGCTTGAACATACTTTAATGCCACTTGGTGGATATACTAAAGATAAGGTAAGAGAGATAGCAAGAGAAATTGGCCTATCTGTTGCAAATAAAAAGGACAGCGAAGAGATTTGCTTTGTTCCTGACAATGATTATGCAAGGTTTATAAAAGAAAGAAGACCAGAAGATATTAAACCAGGTTATTTTGTTGATGTTGATGGAAATAGATTGGGAAAACATAAAGGTATAGTACATTACACAATTGGTCAAAGAAAGGGACTTGGTTTATCATTAGGAAAACCAGTTTATGTTATTGATATTATACCCGAAAAAAACTTAGTTGTAGTTGGAGATGAAAAGGATATATTTAAGGATACACTATATGCTGAAGATGTAAACTTTATTCCTTTTGAAAAGCTTGAGGGTGAAATGAAGGTTACAGCAAAGATAAGGTATTCAGCAAAGGAAGCAAATGCAATAATAAAACCTTATCAAAATGGTGTTTTAGTAAAATTTGAAATACCTCAAAGGGCAATAACAAAGGGGCAATCGGTTGTATTTTATGACGGAGATGTAGTTGTTGGTGGAGGAATTATAAAATAAGTAAACAAAGGGTGCTTTGCATCCTTTGTTTACTTATTTTTAGTTTTTTGATGGGTATTTTTTATAATGTTTTGCAAAAAATATCTAAAAAAGGGGTGATATTATGAAAAGGTTGACAGATATCCTAAATAAAAGGGTTATTACCTATTCGGGAGATGATTTAGGCAAGATAATAGATATTTTATTTGATTGCAGAAAATTAAATGTAACAGGGTATATTATTTCAAAAAGAAGAGGGTTTTTAAATAGGTTCTATTTAGTTGCTCCTAAACAAATCAATATAGTTTCTGAAGTTATTATTGTTTCAAACCTTGATAAAAATCTAAATAAGATTAAATATAAGCTGCTTAAAAAAATCAGTTTAGCTGAAAGATTGGGTAATAGCATTTTTTCAAAAAATACAATTTATTTGGGAAGTTTAAAGGATGTAATTTTTGATGAATATACTGGAGAAATAAAAGCACTTTGCATAACAAATGGAATATTAAATGACTTAATAAATGGAAGGAATATTATTTTGGTCGACAAGGATACCAAATTTAAGTCAAAATTTATAATAGTTAACGATGATATAAGAATTTTAAATAAAGCATCTATAAATAAAATACTAAGGTAGTGTCTAATTATGATTAAGAAAAAAAGTTTAATTATTTATCTAATTTTTATTTTTTTATTGATATTAAGTTTGTATATTATAAAAGATTTAATTGAGCCTATTCTTGTTTCATTGATATTTGCATACATTCTTAACCCTGTAAAAAAACATCTTGAAAAAAGAGGGTTTTCTTCAAGGCTTGCAGCTTTCGTTTCTCTAATCTTTATTCTTATTTTTTTTATATTTGTTTTTCTTGTAATAGTACCAAGTATGATAAAGGAGTTATTTATAATTGCCTCAAGCATTGATATTATTGAAGAAACACTCAAAAGGTATTTTATATTTTTAGATAGAATACCTGCATATTTAAAGGGTAACATTGAAATTTTACTTAATAAAGCTAAAAACAGCACTTCTTCTTATTTAGATAAACTTTTTGTAAATACAATTGTTGTTTCAAAAAAGGTTCCTCTCTATTTATTAACACCTATATTTACTTACTATTTTTTAATAGATACAGCCTATTTTAAAAAACAAATAATAAATTTAATTCCTTCAAGATTTAGAGACTCTCTTTTTGAATTAGCAAAGGAGATTGATGAGATAATAGGAAAATATATAAAAGGTCAGTTAATTTTATCTTTGATTATTTCTATTTTTACCTTCATTGGACTTGTTTTTTTAAAGATTAGATTTCCTCTTTTTATAGCTATTATAAATGGCTTTACAAATATAATACCATATTTTGGACCTGTATTGGGATTTATTCCTGCATTTGTTATAGCATTAACCCAGTCAGTAAATAAAGCAGTGGTTGTTTCTGTCTTTTTCTTTGTTATTCAGGAACTTGAAAGCAGTATAATAGCACCCAAAATATTAGGAGACAGTTTAGGTATTCACCCTGTTTATGTCATTATCATCTTGTTAGTTGGTGGAAAATTTTTTGGAGGAATTGGACTTTTATTAGCAGTACCTATTGCAGGAATTATAAAAGTAACTTATAATTATTTATTGAAAAAAATATTTTAAAAGGCAATGAAGGGAAGGAGTACATACTAATGCTGTTTTAGAGAGAAGGTGGTTGGTGCAAACCTTTACAGATAGGTATGGAAGCAGTCCCTAAGCTGTGTGCTGAAAATTTAGTAGGCATAACCGTTGGCTGGCGTTAAAGCTATAAGTGACCGTTTTGGTAAGTAGGGTGGTACCGCGGAAGTAATCTTTCGTCCCTAATTTTTAGGGATGAAGGATTTTTTTATTTAGTATGAAATTATAGGATATATATACTAAGGAGGTTAGAAGAATGAACTATATGGGTTTAAATGAAATTAGAGAAAAATATTTATCCTTCTTTGAAAGTAAAGCACATTTGAGATTGCCAAGTTTTTCTCTTGTTCCTCAAAATGATAAAAGTTTATTACTTATAAATGCGGGTATGGCACCACTTAAACCATACTTTACAGGACAGGAAGTTCCTCCAAGTAAGAGAGTTACAACTTGTCAAAAGTGCATTAGAACAGGTGATATAGAAAGAGTAGGTAAGACAGCAAGACACGGTACCTTCTTTGAAATGTTAGGTAATTTCTCCTTTGGGGACTATTTTAAAGAAGAAGCAACTGCTTGGGCTTGGGAGTTTGCAACAGAGATACTTAAGCTTCCAAAGGACAGACTTTACGTTTCTATATACGAAAATGATGACGAAGCCTTTGAAATATGGACAAAGAAGGTTGGCGTACCTGCTGACAGAATTTATAGAATGGGCAAAGAAGATAACTTCTGGGAAATAGGTCAAGGACCTTGTGGACCATGTTCAGAGTTATATTTTGATAGAGGTGAGGATAAAGGCTGTGGCAAGCCAGATTGTAAAGTAGGATGTGATTGTGATAGATTTATTGAATTCTGGAACCTTGTATTTACTCAATTTAATAAAGAAGAAGATGGTACATATTCAAGACTTGAAAATCCAAACATAGATACAGGAATGGGATTAGAGAGAATAGCCACTATAATGCAGGGAGTAGATTCAATTTTTGAAGTAGACACAATAAAAGCTATCTTAGATAAGGTATGTGAAGTTGCTAATTATAAATATAATTCAGATGATAAAAAGGATGTTTCTATAAGAGTTATAACAGACCATATTAGAAGTGTTACATTTATGGTAAGTGATGGAATACTTCCTTCAAATGAAGGACGTGGATATGTATTAAGAAGACTTCTAAGAAGAGCTGCAAGACATGGTAAACTTCTTGGAATAAATAATGCCTTTTTATATGATATTTGTGATGTAGTTATTGAAAACTCAAAGGCTGCTTATCCTGAATTAGAGGAAAAAAGAGATTTTATAAAGAAGGTTATAAAGCTTGAGGAAGAAAGATTTGATGAAACAATTGACCAAGGTTTAAGCATATTAAATGGATTTATAGAAGATCTAAAAGCTAAAAACAAGAATGTACTAGATGGAGAAAGTGCATTTAAGCTATATGATACATATGGTTTCCCTATTGAACTTACAATAGAAATTTTAGAAGAGCAAAACATGACTGTTGATTTACAAGGCTTTGAAAAGGAAATGGAGGCTCAAAAAGAAAGAGCACGTTCAGCAAGAGAAGAAACAAATTATATGGGAACTGATTTAGATATATATGCAACTTTACCAGCTGATTTAAAAACTGAGTTTGTTGGATACTCAAGTTTAGAATCAGATGGAAAGATACTTTATATAATAAAAGATGGTCAATTTGTTGAAAATGCAAAAATAGATGAAGAAGTAACAATAATATTAGATAAGACAACCTTCTATCCAGAAATGGGTGGACAAATAGGAGATACAGGTTATATAGTAGGCGATAGCTTTGAAATAAAAGTTTTAGATTGTAAAAAGACACATAACAATAAAATAATACACATTTGTAAGGTTGTTAAGGGTGAAATCAATAAAGATGCTGAAGTTAAAACAAAGGTTGATTCACAAAGAAGAATGGATATTGCAAGAAATCACACTGCAACACATATATTACATAAGGCATTGAGAGAAGTGTTAGGTAGTCACGTAGAACAATCTGGTTCTTTAGTTGCTGGAGATAGATTAAGATTTGACTTTACTCATTTTGAGGCAATGTCAAACGATGAAATAAAGAAGGTAGAAGCATTAGTTAATGAAAAAATATTAGAAGCCTTAAATGTTGAAACAGTTGAAACCTCTTTAGATGAAGCTAAAAAGATGGGTGCTACAGCACTATTTGGTGAAAAATATGGAAGCAAAGTTAGAGTTGTAAGAGTTGGTAACTTTAGTATGGAACTTTGTGGAGGTACTCATGTATCAAATACTTCATCAATAGGAATGTTTAAAATAATATCTGAAGGTGGAGTTGCAGCAGGTATTAGAAGAATTGAAGCTGTAACAGGTAGAGGTGCAATTGAATTTATTAATTCTGTTGAAGTAACTCTAAATGAAGTTTCAAAGATTTTAAAGACAACAACAAAGGAAGTAGTAAGAAAGGCTGAAGGATTAATTAATGAGCTTAAGGAAAAAGAGAGAGAAATTGAAATATTAAAGAGTAAGATGGCAAGCAGTGCTGCTGATGAGATTGTAAATTCTGCTAAGGATATAAAGGGAGTAAAGGTTGCTACAGCAAAGGTAGATTTAGATGCTGATGGACTTAGAACATTAGGAGATAGATTAAAGGAAAAATTAGGTACTTGTATAATAGTACTTGGAAGCAGCAAAGATGGAAAAGTTGTTTTTGTTTCAATGGCAAGCAAGGATGCAGTACAAATGGGAGCTCATGCAGGTAATATAATAAGAGAAGTTGCAAAAATTGCAGGAGGTGGCGGAGGAGGAAGACCAGATATTGCACAAGCTGGTGGTCGTGATGCCTCAAAGATAGATGAAGCATTAAATAAAGTATTTGATATTGTTGAAACAATGCTAAAATAATGGTATATTATGTATAAAGAATAAACAAAGGAAGGTGTTATTATGGCAGAGCACCATGAAACAATGAAATTCAATTTTGAATTTGAGCCTAATCAAAAGGTTAGAGAGGTATTAGATGAAGTATATCAAGCTCTTAAGGAAAAGGGATATAATCCAATAAATCAATTAGTTGGATATATATTATCAGGTGACCCAACTTATATAACCAGTCATAAAAGTGCAAGAACAATAATTAGAAGAGTTGAACGTGATGAAATATTAGAGGAACTATTTAAAGTATATCTTGAGAATAAGTAAAAGGTTGCATTGGGATTTTCCCAATGCAACTTAGTTTTAAAAGGGTGATTAGCGTGAAATACTATTATTTAGGTAAAACTAATTTAAAGGTATCAAAGTTGTGTTTTGGTAGTTTGACAATAGGACCGCTTCAGGCAGATTTACCTATAGAAGATGGGGCAAAAATAATTGCACATGCATTTGATAAAGGAGTAAATTTTATAGATACTGCTAAACTTTATAAGACTTATCCATATATCAAAAGAGCATTAGAGATTACTAAGAATAAAAACATAATTATATCATCTAAATCCTATGATTATACCTATGAAGGTATGAGGGAAAGTGTTCAAGAAGCATTAGAATGTTTAGGCGTAAAAAAGATAGGAATTTTTATGCTACATGAACAGGAAAGCAGATTAACATTAAAGGGGCACTGGGATGCATTGAGGTATTTAGTAGATGCAAAAAAAATGGGATTAGTTGAGGCAGTAGGTGTTTCTACTCATGCTGTTGAGGTTGTTGAGGCTGCTGCAACTATTCCAGAAATTGAAGTTATACATCCTATTGTTAATATAAAAGGATTAGGTATAATTGATGGGAATATTGATGATATGCTTAAAGCTATTAAATTAGCATATGAAAATGGTAAGGGTATTTTTGCAATGAAACCATTAGGTGGAGGCAATCTAATTAACTCTTATGATGAGTGTTTAGACTTTGTTTTAAATATACCCTATATACATTCAATAGCTTTAGGTATGCAGAGCATTGAAGAGGTAGAGGCTAATGTTGCAAAATTTGATGGTAATGAAATAGATGAAAATTTAAGGGTAAAAATAAAAAATAAGAAGAAAAGGCTTTTGATTGAGGATTGGTGTTCAGGTTGTGGTCAGTGTGTGGATGCTTGTCCAAATAATGCATTAAAAATAATTAAAAATAGGGCAGAGGTTGATGTAGAAAAGTGCCTTCTTTGCGGATATTGTTCACAATATTGTAGAGATTTTTGTATAAAAATTGTATAGGAGGAAACAATGAGAATATTAGGTTTAGATGTAGGAGATAAAACTATAGGTGTTGCTGTTAGTGATCCATTAGGCTGGACTGCACAGGGTGTAAAAACTATAAAAAGAATAGGAATTAAAAAAGACCTTCAAGAGATACTAAATATAATAAAAGAATATAATGTTGAAAAGATTGTTGTAGGTCTTCCCAAAAATATGAATGGTACATTGGGCCCACAGAGTGAAAAAGTATTAAATTTTTGTGATAAATTAAAGGAAGTTTGTAATCTGGAAATAATATTAGAGGATGAAAGACTTACAACGGTTGCTGCAGAAAGAATGTTAATAGAGGCTGATATGCATTGGTCAAAAAGAAAAAAAGTAATAGATACTATAGCAGCAACATATATTTTACAAGGGTACCTTGACAAAATAAAGAAATAATTTAGTTGACAATTTTTAAAATAAAACTTACAATCTAATTATAAATATGAAAGAGGTGAATTTTATGGAAAATATGGATAATGTAATTGTTTTAACAGATGAAAATGGTCAAGAAACATCCTTTGAATTTATAACTGATCTTGAAGTTGATGGTAATGTTTATTATGTTCTTTATCCAGTTGATTCAGAAGAAGAAGATGCTGTAGTATTTAAGGTTGAAGTTGATGAAGATGGTCAAGAAGTACTTTCAGTTATAGAAGATGATGAAGAGTTTGAAAAGGTTGCAGAAGCATACCAAGAATGGTTAGATAGCGACGAAGATTTTGAATTTGATGAAGAATAATAGGGATGTACCTTCGGGTATATCCTTTTTTTATGCTCAAAGGAGGTATTTTATGGGATATAAAATAGCTGGATATAAAAAAGAAGCAATATTTCTAAAAAGATTAAATAGATTTGAAGCAATTGTTGAAGTTGATGGAAGGGAAGAATTAGTACACGTTCCTAATACGGGAAGATTAAAAGAGCTTCTTATTGAAGGTACAAAAGTATATTTACTTAGGAGTGAAAATGAAAAACGCAAGACAAAGTATTCACTGATGTTTGTAGATAAAAATGGGAAGTTAATATGTATTAATTCAAGTTTAGCAAACAGAGTGTTAGAGGATGCATTAAAAAATGGGGATGTATATTTAGGTAATGGTAAATTAAAAAGAGAAGTAACCTATGGAAATAGTAAGTTTGATTTTTGTATTTTAGGAGAAAAAAATATTTTTATTGAAGTTAAGTGTGCTACCTATGAATGTAATGGAATAGCAAGATTTCCAGATGCTCCAACTGAAAGGGGAAGTAGACATATAGAGGAACTTATTAATTTAAAAAGACAAGGATATGAAAGCGAAGTAATTTTTATTGCATTTATGGATTATGCCGAATGTTTTACCCCTTATAGGGAGATAGATGAAAAGTTTTATAAAACACTAATTAAAGCAAGGGAAAATGGAGTAGATATAAAATGTTATAGATGTTATATAACCCTTGATGAAATTGGTATTGTAGATGAAATACCTGTTAAATTAGATATTGACAATCATTATTAATAAGCATATAATATAATTGAAAATGAATTTCAATACTAAAGGGGGATGTTAGTATGACCCTTGATATGGCAAAAAAGGGACAGAAGATTTTTATAAAAAAAATAAATGATGAGAAAATAAAAGTTCAGGCAATTAGACTTGGAATCTATGAAGGTGCAAAGGTTGATTGTTCTTTAAAAATACCATTTGGACCAGTTATTTTAAGTAATAGAATGCAGGAGATAGCTGTAGGAAGGACTTTAGCAAGAAAAATTGAAATAGACGTGATTAAGGAGGGTGCTTAATGGATTGTTGTTCAGGAATAAAAATTGACATTCCTAAGGGACATAAAAAGCTTGTATTGGCAGGTAATCCTAATGTAGGAAAGTCAGTTTTTTTTAATGCTTTAACAGGAATGTATGTAGATGTTTCAAACTTTCCAGGTACAACAGTAGATGTGTCCCACGGTAAATTTCAAGATTATGTTGTACTTGATACTCCAGGAGTTTATGGGGTATCCTCCTTCAATGATGAAGAAAGAGTTGCAAGAGATGTAATTCTTTATGGAGATGTTATACTAAATGTTGTAGATGCACTCCATCTTGAGAGAGATTTATTTCTTACGCTACAGATAATAGATATGGGCAAACCTGTAATTGTTGCTCTTAATATGATGGATGACGTAGAAAGAAATGGCATAAAAATAGACATAGACAAATTGAGTAGACTTTTAGGAGTTCCTGTAATTCCAACAGTAGCAGTTAAGGGAAAAGGATTAGAAGAAGTTAAAAATAATATTAAAAATGCTAAAGTTGGAATTATTGATGATAAAATAAAAGGATATTTTAAAGAATATAAAGATAAGGTTGAACATCAAAGTGAAGCATTAATGTTGCTTGAAGATGATGAAGCAACTTCAGAAAGATTGAATATAAATACTTTAGGTAAAAGAGAAGAAATATATAGATTAAGAAGAGAAAGAGTAGATAAAATAGTTGAAAGTGTAATTATAAAAGAGGGTAAGGGGAATAGATTAAGACAAAAGATTAGCTCATTAACTTTAAATCCCTTATCTGGAATACCAATATTAATATTAGTGCTTTATTTGATATTTAAGGTTATAGGAGTCTGGGTAGCTGGAGATGTTGTAGGAGTTACAGAAGAGACAATAATGGTTGGATATTATGAACCTTTTATAAGAAAAATTATATTAAATTTATTTAGTGAAAACAGCTTTATGTACAGACTTTTAGCTGGTGAATTTGGTATATTAACATTGACTCCAACTTATGTTATTGGTTTGTTAACACCACTTGTAATTGCCTTTTACTTCTTTATGTCAATTATGGAGGATTCAGGCTATCTACCAAGAATAGCTGCTTTAGTTGATAGAGTATTATCCTTTTTTGGATTAAATGGAAGAGCAATTATACCAATTATATTAGGGTTTGGTTGTATAACTATGGCAACTATAACAACAAGGCTTTTAGGAACAAAGAGGGAAAAGATAATAGCTACAATACTTTTAGGATTTACAATTCCTTGTTCTGCACAGCTTGGTGTTATAGCAGGAATGATTGCACCTCTTGGAATGAAATATATACTTATTTATGCCTTTACTATATTAATAGTATTTGCTCTAACAGGTACTATATTAAATAAAACTTTACCTGGTGAATCATCAGAATTGTTTATAGATCTTCCTCCAATGAGATTACCAAAACTATCTAATGTATTAAAAAAGACTTGGACAAAGACTGTAATGTTCTTAAAGGAAGCAACTCCACTTTTTGCTTTAGGTGCACTAATTATAACGCTTCTTGAGGAGTCTAATATAATTTATAAAATACAAGATATGTTTAAACCAATAACAGAAAGCTTTTTAAGATTACCAAAGGAGACTGCTAATGCTTTCATAATGGGTATTATAAGAAGAGATTTTGGAGCTGCAGGTCTTACAGAGCTTAGTTTAACACCAGAGCAAACTGTTGTTGCTTTAGTTACAATTACATTATTTGTTCCATGTATTGCTTCAATTATAGTAATATTTAAAGAGCGTTCTAAAAAAGAAGCTACGTTGATATGGTTAGGAAGCTTTATACTTGCATTTTTAGTTGGAGGAATACTTTCCTTCTTGATTGTATAAGGAGATGAGAATATGGAGATTAAGTGTCCAACTTGTGGAATGTCTGTGAAAAATTCAACTATTTGCCCAAGGTGCAGAACAGAACTAAATTCTTGTTTAAAGTGTTCAGGAAATTGCTTGAAATGCCATTTAAAGAAGAGTTAATGCTCTTCTTTTTTTTCAATTGCTTATCACTTGACAATAGTTAAAATACAGTGTACACTCAAATTAACATATATTAGAAGCTGAGGTGCTATTTATGTTTAAAGAAGATGCAGAAAAGCTTAAGCATACTTTAAAAAGCCAAGGATATAAATTGACACCACAAAGAAGAGCTGTTCTTGATGTTATTATAGATAATGAAGGTAAACATTTATCACCTGAAGAAATATATGATATAGTTAAACAAAACTGCCCAGATATAGGTCTTGCTACAGTATATAGAACACTCAATTTATTAGAAAAGATGGGTGTAGTATGTAAAATGAATTTTGATGATGGATGTAATAGATATGAATTAGTACATGATGAAGAGGACCATCAACATCATCATCTGGTATGTAGAGGCTGTGGAAAGGTTGAAGAAGTTGAAGATGACCTTCTTGAAGTATTAGAAGAAAAAATCGAGGAAAAATACAATTTTAAGATAAATGACCACAGTGTGAAATTTTATGGATATTGTAGCGAATGTAGAAAAAACTTAAGGCAGTAAATTCTGCCTTTTTTATATTGCATAGTAATATATATTCTTAAATGTTTATATAAAATATAAATACATAAAAATATTTATTTTTTAAAAATACTATATATCCAAATTTAAGGACTTATTATAATAGGCAAGTATTCTTTTTTATAAAATGTAAAAAATAAAAAAAGAATGACATATTTGAGTTGATTAATTTAATTAAAATAAAGTATAATAGCAGTATTGGTAATGTTCGGCTAAAAATTAAAAAGGAGGGAAATTATTTGACAAGAAAAGAAAAGATAAAGGTAATTCCACTTGGTGGAGTTAATGAAATCGGGAAAAATATGACCGTTATAGAATACAAGAACGAAATTATTGTCATTGATTGCTGGATTATTTTTCATAAGGAGGAGATTGTGGATATATATATTTTTATTCCAGACCTATCCTATTTACTTAATAATAAAAACAAAGTAAAGGGTATAGTTTTAACTCACGGACATGAAGATCATATTGGAGCGTTACCATACGTTTTAAAACAATTAAATGTACCGGTTTACGGAACACGTTTAACCCTTGGAATTGTTGAAACAAAACTAAAGGAGCACGGTCTTTTAAGTGATTGTACATTAAAGGTTGTAAAACACAATGATGTTATTACCTTTAATGATTTAAGCGTAGAATTTATTAAAAATAGCCATAGTATAGCAGATTCATGCTCCCTTGCAATACATACTCCATTAGGAACAATATTACATACAGGTGACTTTAAAGTTGATTATACACCAATTGATGGTGTAGTTATGGATTTTGCAAGGTTGGCTGAATTAGGTAGACAGGGAGTAATTTTGCTTCTTGCAGATAGTACTAATGTTGAAAGACCAGGTTATACAATGTCAGAAAGAACAGTTGGAGAAACATTCCAAAAGATATTTAATGAAACAAGGGGTAGAATAATAGTAGCAACTTTTGCATCAAATATTCATAGAATTCAGCAAATTATTGATGCCGCTATGAAGTACAAAAGAAAAGTTGCTATTTCAGGAAGAAGCATAGAAAATATTGTTGAAGTTGCTTCAAATCTTGGATATTTAAAAATTCCAGAAGATTTGTTTATTAGTATTGATGATATTAATAAATATCCAGACCATAAAATTGTTATTATAACTACAGGAAGTCAAGGAGAACCAATGTCAGCATTAGCAAGAATGTCTGTATCAGAGCACAAAAAGGTAGAAATACAAAGAGGAGACTTAGTAATAATTTCTGCTACTCCTATTCCAGGAAATGAGAAATTTATTTCAAGAGTTATAAATCAGCTATTTAAAAAGGGTGCAAATGTGGTATATGAGTCATTAGCAGATATTCATGTATCAGGACATGCTTGCCAAGAGGAACTTAAATTAATACATACCCTTGTTAAACCAAAATATTTTATGCCAGTTCACGGTGAATACAGGCATTTAAAACAACATTCTCTTTTAGCACAAAAACTTGGTATGGATGAAGATAATATATTTATAGCAGATATAGGTCAAGTATTAGAGATTACACACGATGGTGCTAAAATAAATGGAAATGTTACAGCAGGACAGGTTCTGGTTGATGGACTTGGAGTGGGTGACGTAGGTAATATAGTTTTAAGAGATAGAAAACATCTTTCACAGGATGGTATTTTAACTGTGGTTGTTACAATCGAAAAGGAAACTGGTAAAGTAATTGCAGGACCAGATATCATTTCAAGAGGATTTGTTTATGTAAGAGAGTCAGAGGATTTAATAGAAGAATCAAAAAAGATTGTAAAGAAGGTATTAGACAACTGTGTAATGAATCAGATAAAGGATTGGGCTACAATTAAATCAAGTATAAAGGATGAACTAAAAACATATTTATATGAAAAGACAAAACGTAATCCAATGATTCTTCCAATAATAATGGAAATATAAAATATAGGGGGGATTAGGATGAACATTTATGATAAGGCACATGAGCTTGCAAGGTTACTAAAAAATTCACCAGAAGTAATTGAGTATAAAAAAATGATGGATAAGATTAAAGAAAATGAAGAAAACAAAAAAATAATTGAAGATTTAAGAAAGAAGGAATTTGAAGTTTATTCAAAGCAACTTCAGGGAGTGCAAATAACAAAGGAAGAAATGGAAGCTATAAACAACCTATATGGAATTGTTCAGCACAACTCAGTTATTAGAGAATACTTAGAGGCTGAGAGAAGATTTTCTATAATGTGGCAGGATATAATTAAAATATTAGGTGAAGCTGTAGATATTGATTTTAATAACATATAGAATGGGGGTCTTTTATGAAAAAACCTACTATATATTATGTTAAGGCTGGATTAATCGCAGCACTTTATGTGGTGTTTACATTACCATTTGCAAATTTTGCTTATGGTCCTATACAATTTAGGGTATCAGAAGCTTTAACAATCTTACCCCTATATGAAGCATCAGCAATACCAGGACTTTTTATAGGTTGTATGCTATCTAATATCTTTGGTGGATATGGTTTGATAGATATTGTTTTTGGTAGTTTAGTAACTTTGATTGCAGCTTATTTAACATCAAAGGCACCAAATAAATATATAGGCGTTTTACCTCCGATTCTTTTAAATGCATTAATTATACCTATATGGGTAAGTAAAATGTCTAATACGCCATATATAGCTACAGTAGGAACAATTGGATTTGGTGAATTTATTTCAGCGGGTTTATTAGGAGTTATACTCGCTACTGCAATCGAAGTTTTGACAAAAAAACACACACATTGACAATCATATTCATTTTTCGTAAAATAAATATGATTATTAAATAGGATATCGTTATGATATCCTATTATTTTTTTGTTATGGAGGGACATAGATGAATAATTTAAACATAAGAAATGTAGCAATAATCGCACATGTAGACCATGGAAAAACTACACTTGTGGATGCAATGCTAAAGCAGAGTGGAATTTTTAGAAGCAATGAAAAGATTGAAGAGAGAGTGATGGATTCTAATGATTTAGAACGTGAAAGAGGTATTACAATTCTTGCTAAAAATACTTCAGTGTATTACAATGACATAAAGATAAATATTGTAGATACTCCTGGGCATGCTGATTTTGGTGGGGAAGTAGAGAGAGTTCTAAAGATGGTTGACGGAGTACTTTTACTTGTAGATGCCTTTGAGGGGGTTATGCCTCAGACAAGATTTGTTCTAAGAAAGGCACTTGAGTTGAAACTAAAGCCTATTGTTGTTGTTAATAAAATAGACAGGCCTGATGCAAGACCTACAGAGGTTGTTGATGAAGTTTTAGATTTATTTATTGAGCTTGGTGCAGACGATGAACAATTAGAATTTCCTGTAGTTTATTGTTCTGCAAAAGAGGGAATTGCAAAATATTTACTTGATGAAGAATCAAACAATCTAAAACCACTATTTGAGACTTTAGTTGATAATATACCTTCTCCTGAGGGAGATATTAACCTTCCATTACAAATGCTTGTGACTACAATAGATTCAAATGAGTATGTTGGAAGAATAGGAATAGGAAAGGTATATAGAGGTAGAATAAGAAAAAATCAACAGGTTGCTGTAGTAGGTAAAGATGGCATAGTAAGAAACGCAAAGGTTGTTACGCTATATACATTTAATGGACTTAAAAGAGAAGAAATAGAAGAAGGCATAGTTGGAGATATAGTTGCAGTTGCTGGAATAAGTGATATAAATATTGGAGAGACAGTTTCAGATATTGAAAATGTAGAGGCACTACCATTTGTTGAGATTGATGAACCTACACTATCTATGACATTTTGTGTTAATGATAGCCCGTTTGCAGGAAAAGAAGGAGAATATGTAACAACAAGACATCTAAGAGACAGGTTATTTAAAGAACTTGAAACCAATGTTGCACTAAGAGTTAAGGAGACAGAGTCACCAGATGCCTTTGAAGTTTCTGGAAGAGGAGAACTTCATTTATCTATTTTAATAGAAACAATGAGACGTGAAGGCTATGAGTTCCAAGCATCAAAGCCACAAGTTATATATAAAGAGATAGATGGTGTTTTACACGAACCAATTGAATACCTAACAATAGATGTGCCTGAAGAATTTATGGGAGCAGTAATGGAAAAATTAGGTGTAAGAAAAGCCGAAATGGTTAATATGACATCAGCAATAAATGGCTATGTAAGATTGGAGTTTAAAATACCAGCAAGAGGGCTAATAGGATATAGAAATGAGTTTTTAACAGATACTAAGGGTAATGGAATTATGAACCATGTATTTAATGGATACGAGCCATATAAGGGGGATATACAAGAAAGAAGCAGAGGAATGCTTGTTGCTTTTGAAACAGGTGAGGCTGTAACTTATGGATTATATAATGCACAAGAGAGGGGAACATTGTTTATAACACCAGGAGTACCTGTATATCAAGGTATGATTGTTGGAATGTGTTCAAGAAATGAAGATATTGATGTTAATGTTTGTAAGAAAAAGCACGTTACAAATATGAGAGCTGCAGGTTCCGATGAAGCCTTAAAATTATCACCACCAATGGAACTTACATTAGAAAAGTGTATCGAACTTATTTCATCAGATGAGCTTATTGAGGTTACTCCTCAAAGTATAAGAATGAGAAAAAAGGTGTTAGATCCAACAATGAGAAAGAGGGAAGCTGCAAGAAAGAAACAATAGGAGGTTAATGGGTTTATGGGTAAAAGTAAAAAAATATTTGTATTATTTATTTTAATTGTGACAGTTGTTTTTGGAGGTTTTTACTATTTGATTAATGTTCCAATTTCAAAAACAAATAATAAAGGAGTTGACTTTAGAATTGGAACAAAGGCGGATATAGATTTTGTTGCCAAGAGCTTAAAAAAGAAAGGGTTAGTAAGAAGCTATCTTTTTACTAAATATTATTTTAAATTAAATAATATAAGACTTAATGTAGGTCCCTATGAATTCAATCAAACTATGTCTCTAAAGCAAATATTTAATATGATAAATAATGGAGAAACAGATAAAAATATTATTATGGTAACAATACCTGAGGGATTTACTGTAAAGCAAATTGCAGAAAAGCTAAAAAGCTTAGATATAATAAAGGATGTTGATTCTTTTTTAGAAGAAGCACAAAGCGGTAGCTATAATTATGAATTTTTAGCAGGGATTAAAGATAGACCTTCAAGGTTAGAAGGCTATCTATTCCCTGATACATATGAAATAAAAAGAGGTATGTCAAATTATGAAATAATAAATATATTGTTAAAAAGATTTGATGATGTTTATAAAAAGAATATTAAAGGAAAAATAAAAAAAGAAAATATGACATTGGATGATGTAATAAAATTGGCTTCTATTGTTGAAAGAGAAGCTAAAGTAAAGGAAGAAAGACCAATAATTGCTGCAGTGTTTTATAATAGACTTCAAAAGGATATAAAATTAGAATCCTGTGCTACAGTGCAGTATGCTTTAGGAAGAACAAAGGAAAAATTATCCTTTGATGACTTAAAAATAAATTCACCATATAACACTTATATTTACAAAGGATTACCAATTGGACCAATTTGCAATCCTGGTTTTGCTTCTATAGAAGCTGCAATGAATCCAGCAGATGTTAACTACTTGTATTTTTTAGTAGATGAAAGTAAAAAGGATGGTAGTCATTTTTTCACCAATTCCTATGATGAGTTTTTAAGAAAAAAGCACAGTAATAAATGATTATCTTCTATTTAGTTGGAGGAGATTATGAGCAAAATAGTGCACGATTATGTTGAAGATTATATAAGGGGTCTAATTAATGAGAAAAATGAATTATTAAATGAATTAAGATTATATGCCGAAGAGAATGATGTTCCTATTGTTCACAAGGAAGTAGCACAATTTTTAAAGGTTATAATTAAGGCAAATAATATAAAAAGAATTCTTGAGGTTGGAACTGCGATTGGGTATTCAGCACTATTGATGGCCGATGCTGTAGGATGTGATTGTGAAATTATAACTATTGAAAGAGACGAAAATATGTATAATATTGCTTTAGAAAATATAAAAAGGGCAAAGGCAGAGGATAAAATAAAGGTAATAAAGGGAGATGCCCTTGAGGTTTTAGATAATTTAGATGGCAAATTTGATATGATATTTATTGATGGGGCAAAGGGACATTATAGTGAAATGTTAAACAAAATAAATAGGCTTTTAAAATTAAACGGAATTGTATTTGCAGATAATGTTTTATTTAGAGGTATGGTTTGTTCAAATGAATTACTTATAAGAAGAAAAATTACAATTGTAAAAAGAATGCGTAAATATCTTAAGGAAATTTCAGATTCTGCGTTATTTGAAACAGTTGTTCTTCCTGTTGGAGACGGGGTGGCCTTGAGCACCAAAATAAAGGAGGAATTATAATGAAGAAAGTTGAATTGTTAGCACCAGCTGGTAATTTGGAAAAGCTAAAAACTGCTTTTATATATGGTGCAGATGCTGTATATATTGGAGGAGAAAACTTTAGCCTAAGGGCTATGGCAGATAATTTTACGATTGATGAAATGAAGGAAGGAATAGAATTTGCACATAATTTAGGAAAGAAGGTTTATGTTACAATTAATATATTCCCCCATAACAATGATTTGGTTGGACTACCAGAATATATAAAAAAATTAAGGGAAATTAACGTTGATGCAGTGATTGTGTCAGATTTAGGTATCTTTTCTATTGTTAAAGAAGTTGCACCTGATTTAGAGATTCATATAAGCACTCAGGCAAATAATACTAATTATAAATCTGCAGAGACTTGGTATAAATTAGGAGCAAGTAGAGTTGTATTAGCAAGAGAATTAAGTCTTGATGAAATAAAAGAGATTAGGGAAAAAGTACCAGAAAATCTGGAACTTGAGGCATTTGTTCACGGCGCTATGTGTATATCCTATTCAGGTAGATGTCTTTTGTCAAATTATATGACTAATAGAGATTCAAATAGAGGTATGTGTGCACACCCATGCAGATACAAGTATTATTTAGTAGAGGAAAAAAGACCTGGACAATACTTCCCAGTATTTGAAGACGAGAGAGGAACATACATTATGAACTCTCAAGATTTATGTATGATAGAATACATACCTGAGCTTATTAATGCAGGTATTTCAAGCTTTAAGATTGAGGGACGTATGAAGAGTTCATATTATGTTGCATCAGTTGTTAAAGCCTATAGGGAAGCTATAAATTCCTATTATGAATTAGGAGATAAATATGAATTTAATCCTAAATGGCTTGAAGATGTATCTAAATCAAGTCATAGGGAATTTTCAACTGGTTTCTACTTTGGAAAACCACAAAAACAAATATATGATAATTCATCCTATATAAGAACCCACGATATAGTAGGACTTGTATTAGATTATGATAAAGACACTAAAATGGCAACAATAGAACAAAGGAATAGAGTATTTAAGGGAGAAAAGGTTGAAATATTAACATCAAAGGGACCAAACTTTGAATTAACTTTAGATAATATGTGGAACGAGGAAGGACAAGAAATTGAAGTTGCACCTCATCCACAGATGATATATAAAATAAAGTCAGAAAGAGAATTAAAGCCATACGATATGTTGGTAAAAGAGAAAGGGGATTGAAATGAGTAGACCTATTATTATTGGTATTGCAGGAGGAACAGGTTCTGGTAAAAGTACGGTAGCACAGGAGATTTACAATAGTCTTCCTGAAGAGAGTATTGCAGTTATTGAACAGGATAATTACTACAAAGATCAAAGCCATTTATCATTTGAAGAAAGAATTAAAACAAACTATGACCATCCTGATGCCTTTGATACAGCATTGTTACTTGAACACCTAAAGAAACTATCAATGGGAGAGGCAATAGACAAGCCTATATATGATTTTTCAAATCATACAAGAAAAAAAGAGACAGTTAGAGTTGAACCAAGAGATATTATAGTTTTAGAAGGCATAATGATTTTGGTTGAGCCAGAAATTAGAAACATGTTAGATATTAAGATATTTGTTGATACAGATGCTGATGTTAGAATAATAAGAAGGATTAAAAGGGATATTAAAGAAAGAGGAAGAACATTAGATTCTGTTATTGACCAATATATTAATGTTGTTAGACCAATGCATCTACAGTTTGTTGAACCAACTAAGAGGTATGCGGATATTATAATTCCTGAAGGTGGGTATAATAAAGTTGCAATTGATATTATGATTGCAAAGGTTAATGAAATTGTTAGAAGAAAACAAGGTTTAAAATAATATTTGGTCAAATATGGCTGTATGGAATACAAAAAACTTCCATACAGCTTTATAATTTATTGTATAAAAGTTAGAAAATGTATTTATATTTTGAAAAAATTATGTTATAATTTAATTATACATCAGATTAAGAGGAACATATCCCTCCTGAGATGCATATAATGTACATAGGCCTATCAGGGGGGTGTTTTATTGATAATAGAAACCATATGCAGCTTTTTAGATGGACTATTTCTACTTGCAGGGTATATAACAAATGGTAGTTCATTTCCAAAACCCCTCACCGAAGAGGAAGAAAAAAGATTGTTTTATGAATATAAAAATGGAAACCAACAGGCAAAAGCAGAGCTTATTACAAGGAATTTAAGATTAGTAGCTCACATAATTAAGAAATTTGGACCAATAGGTAAGGATTCTGATGATTTAATTTCAATAGGTACAGTTGGATTGATTAAGGCTATTGAAAGCTTTGATTATGATAAGGGTAATAGACTTGCGACTTATGCTGCAAGATGTATTGAGAATGAAATACTAATGTATATGCGTTCTGTAAAAAAGGTTAAAACTGAAGTGTATTTACAGGATCCTATTGGTGTAGATAAAGAAGGAAATGAAATATGTTTAATGGACGTTTTAGGTACAGAAAGTGATAAAATACTTGATGAAGTGGAAAGTAAGATTTCAATAAGAAAGCTTTACAGAATAATAGACAAAGTTTTAGAAGAAAAGGAAAAGATAATAATAAAACTAAGATATGGTCTTTGTGGTGAACCTAAAACACAAATGGAAATTGCACAGATGTTAGGTATATCAAGAAGTTATGTTTCAAGGATAGAAAAAAGAGCCTTAAAGAAATTAGCTAAGGAAATGCAAAGATAGTATATTTATTTATTTTTTTATTATAAAGTGCCCTGAACCTTTGTTCAAGGCACTTTATGTTTAACTGAGGACTGCATTATAATATTTAAGGATAATTTTATTTAGACATTTGAATGATATTTTGATAAAATATAGAAAAATAAGGATTAAGGTGGTAAGAATGAAGAATTTATTAAAGCCAGATTATTATTTTAAAAGTGTATATGAAATAGATTTAAATTGGCTAAAGGGGCAAAATATTAAAAATATTATATTAGATATAGATAATACATTAGTTAGTTGGGGTACAAAAAAAATTGATGATAAAGGGAGAGTATTTATTGAAGCACTTAATAAGCAAGGGTTTAAAGTTTGCCTTCTATCAAATAGTTCAGCAAAACGAGTTAAAAATTTTATAAACAATGATTTTATTTTATGCTATACAGGATTTGGTATAAAGCCAATGAAAAGAAAATTTATAGGAGCACTAAAATTATTTGAAGATAAATTAGATGAAACATGTATAATAGGAGATCAAATATTTACCGACATATTAGGTGGAAATCGAGTTGGTATAAAAACTATTCTTGTTGACCCAATAGATTCAAGGGAGTTTATAACTACAAAGTTTTTTAGAAGGTTAGAAAAAAAGATAAAAAAGGATTTAATATATAGTAAATTTTAGAAGTTTAACTATTAAAATTCCTGTGCATAATTTTATTAGCCTTATTGAGGAGGAGATATATTGAATAGCACAGGAATTTTACTTAATATTGAAACTAAATTTTTAAAAGAAAAAAATAAAATAGAAAAATTAAAGGAATATAAACAAATAAACAATTGTTCTACAGAAGATGCACTTTTAGATTTAGGCTATGTCTTAGAGGAGGAGCTATTAAATGAGGTAAACCTTATTTCAGGATTAGAGATAGTAGATTTAAAAAAAATAAGCGTTAATGAAAGAGCAATTGATTTAATACCCTATGAAATAGTATTTGAATATTCTATTTTACCCTTTGATGAAGATGAAGATAGTATTAGAGTGGCTACATATAAGTATATTGATTTTAATTTGATTGAAAAAATAAAACAAAGGGCAAAAAGAAATGTTAAATTATATATAAGTAAAAGAAGTGATATTAGATTTAATATAGAAAAATATTATAAAATAAAGAAAATAAATTATTTAGCAGATAAAGTACAAGAATCTGCTATTAAATTAAATAACAATTTATATAACCAACAATTGAAAGTTAACAATTCTCCTGTTATTGATTTAATTGATGATATTTTAAATATAGCAATAAGCTCTAATGCAAGTGATATTCATATAGAACCTATGATAAATAAACTAAAAATTAGATTTAGGATAGATGGTGAACTAATTGAAATGTATAGTTTATCCTCAAGTATAATTCCCTTTGTAGTAGGTAGAATTAAAGTTTTAGCTAATATGGATATTGCTGAAAAAAGGTTACCACAGGATGGAAGAATAGTTGTTAATGTAGATTCAAATTTAATTGATTTTAGAGTAAGTACTATACCGACAATTCATGGAGAAAAAATAGTAATTAGAGTATTAAAAAAGAATAATATAAGTTTAAATAGATATGAACTTGGTTTTAATAAAAAAGAAGAAGATATTATAAATAGACTAATTACACAAAATAGTGGGCTAATTCTAATATGTGGTCCTACAGGTAGTGGAAAAACTACAACTTTGTATTCAATATTAAATGATTTAAATAAGATAAATAAAAATATTATTACAATTGAAGACCCTGTTGAATATATGATAGAAGGAATCAATCAAATAAACATAAATCCTAAAATAGGCTTGGATTTTTCAAGCTGTTTAAAGTCTGTTTTGAGGCAAGATCCAGATATTATAATGGTTGGTGAAATTAGAGATTTAGAGACAGCAAGAATTGCATTAAGAGCAGCAATTACCGGACATTTGGTATTAAGTACAGTCCATACTAATGATGTACCATCTGCAATTTTAAGACTTGTAGATATGGGAGTAGAACCCTATCTAATTTCTTGTGCTGTAAAGGGCATTATTGCACAAAGGTTAGTTAGAAGGATTTGTCCATATTGTAGGATAGATTACTATGCAACAGAGTATGAAAAGAAAATATTAGAAATAAATGGTAAAGAAAATGTTTTAATAAGTAGAGGAATAGGTTGTAGAGAATGTAATGGTAGTGGATACACTGGAAGAATAGGTGTGTTTGAAATAATAGAAATTGACAAAGAGATAAGAAATACGATAATTAAAAATCATAATATTGACATATTAAGGGATTTGTGTATTAATAAAGGTATGAAAACTTTGAAAAATTCCTGTAGAGATATGGTTATATCTAAAATAACAACTATAGCTGAAATGGTTAAAATCATTTCAAATATTGATTAGGGGATACAAAGGGAGGATAGATATGTTAAAATTTCAAGATTTACTGGAGAAAGTCGTAGAATTGGGAGCATCAGATTTGCACATTACAGTTGGAATCCCACCAACAGCAAGAGTAAATGGTTCATTAGTTCAAATAACTGATGAAAAATTAACAACAGAAATGGCAGAGCATTATGTTAAGGAGGTTTTAACTGAAGAACAATATAAAAAGTATATTGAAGTTGGAGAGCTGGATTTTTCATATTCAATCCAAGGAGTTGGTAGATTTAGAGTAAATGCATTTAGACAAAGAGGCAGTGATGCAATGGCATTAAGAGCAGTTGCAGCTCAAGTACCAACGCTTGAAAAACTTAATATGCCTCCTGTTCTTAAAGAACTTACTAATAAGACGAGAGGGCTTATATTAGTAACAGGGCCTACAGGCAGTGGTAAGTCAACTACACTTGCAGCTATGATTAATGAGATAAATCAAAATAGAAGTTGTCATATTATAACTCTTGAAGATCCTATAGAATATCTTCATAAGCACAAAAAAAGTATAGTTAATCAAAGGGAAATTGGTCATGATTCAAAATCCTATGCCAATGCACTTCGTGCTGCATTAAGAGAAGACCCAGATGTAATATTAGTTGGTGAGATGAGAGACTTAGAGACAATTTCAATTGCAATAACAGCTGCAGAAACAGGACACTTAGTTTTATCAACTTTGCATACAATTGGAGCTTCAAAAACAGTTGATAGAATAGTGGATGTATTTCCACCTTATCAACAGCAGCAGATTAAAGTTCAGCTTTCTGCTGTTTTAGAGGGAGTAATTTCACAACAACTAATAAAAAGAGCAGATGGAAATGGTCGTGTTTGTGCAATGGAGATAATGGTTGCAACTCCTGCTGTAAGAAATTTAATTAGAGAAGGAAAAACACACCAGATAGACTCAGCGGTTCAAACTGGTGCAAAATTTGGAATGAAAACTATGGATATGTCACTTGTTGAACTTCATAAAAAAGGATTAATATCCTATGAAGATGCACTTAATTACTCAGTTGATAGAGATATTGTTATGAGGTTACTAAATCTATAGTTTTTGGCTGTGGGGTGTTTGTATGCCAAAATACATAAATAGAGTAAAAACAGTAGAGGGGAAGACAATAAGTAGATTAATACAATCTGAGGGTATTGTGGTAGCAGACACTGTTCATAAAAAGAGCAGTGTCTATAATATTTTTGATAAAAATATTATAAATATTAAATTTGAAAGAAAATTGAATAATAAAGATTTCTATTTTATATGTAAACAATTTTATATTGCTTGCCAATCTGGATTAGATATTTTAAGAATTATTGAAATATTAATAGAACAATCAAATGGAATTTTAAAGGATATTTTCAAGGATATTTATACAAAGGTACAAACGGGTTTATCTTTATCCGAAGCCTTTGAAGATACAAAAAAATTTCCCTATTTTTTTATAAATATGATAAGGGTTGGTGAATTAAGTGGTAATTTAGAGGAGACATTTAGGATGCTATCTGATTACTACTATAAACAATATTCACTAAATAATAAGATTAAACAGGCAACTGCGTATCCAAAGTTGGTTTTTACTTTAACTTTAATAATTATTATGGTTATATTTAATAAAATAATACCAATGTTTGTGAATATATTAAATCAGTTCAATAGACAAGAAATGCCTCTATCAACTCAAGTAGTAATTGAAATTTCAAATTTTATAAGAGATAAACAGATTATACTTATTTTTATTTTCTTATTTTTATTTTTTGTTAGTAGCATTAATAAAAAAGTTCATTCTGTTAATAAGTTTAGGGATTACTTATCTATAAAACTTCCCGTTTTAAATAAAATAAATAAATTAAATACAGCAGTTCAATTTACAGCAACTTTATCTATACTCACTAACAGTGGTTTACCAATTGTTAAGTCATTACATATATTATCAAATATAATAGAAAATTACTTTATAAGGGAGAAGATAAAAAAGTTAGAACTAAAAATTCAAATGGGAGTTAGCTTAAGTGAGTCTTTAAAAGATGTAGAATTTTTACCTAAAATGTTAATAAATATTATTAGGACGTCTGAGGAAACAGGAACATTAGATAAAACATTAAAAAATATGTCTGAATACTACTATCTTGAGTTAGACGAGTATATTAAAAGGTTACTAGTCTTTATTGAGCCAGCATTAATATTAATAGTTGCAATATTTATTGGCTTTATAGTTATGGCATTGATGTTACCAATATTTAAGATTTATAGGAGTATAATTTAGAGTTTAAACATTTAAAACCTGTCAATAATTATTATTGAAATTATTGACAGGGAGGGATTTATATGAAAAAAAAGAAGGGTTTTACTTTAATTGAACTGATTGCAGCTATAGCTATTATTGGTATTTTGGCAGCAACTCTAATACCAGAAGTAACAAGCTATACTGTAAATGCAAAAAATACTAAGCTAAGATCAGAGGCAAGAATGCTTCTAAATGCAATTGAACTTTATAATGCATCTATTCAGGGGACGACTAATTTAATTTTAGATGGAAACACAGAAATATCGAGTTTATCAACAATTGATGTAAACAATCCTAACGGTGTTGCTCTTAAAAATTTAATTGATAAATTGAAGGAAAAGGATAGTGAATTATTAAATTATACTATTAGTGATTTAAAAGCTCTTGTAGAAAAAGGCGAATTTAAGGTTATAAATACAAGCTCAAATTAACAACAACCAAATGGTGATTATAAAAATTAAAAATAGTAAACGAGATAGTAAGTAACATAATCTGGAGGGGAGTTTATGGAAACTACATACTTCATTTTTTCGATTATTTTTGGGTTAGTTATAGGAAGTTTTTTAAACGTTTGCATATATAGAATACCAAGAAAAGAATCAATAGCCTTTCCACCATCTCATTGCACAAATTGTGGGTATAAATTAAGGTGGTATGACCTGATACCAGTAATTAGCTATGTTCTATTAAAGGGAAGATGTAGAAGATGTGGGCAGAAAATATCAATCATTTATCCAGCTATAGAAATGATAACAGCTATTTTATTTGGTATTCTCTATTTAAAGTTTGGTATTAGTATTGCTTTTTTTAAATATGCAGTATTGTTTTGCTTTTTAATAGTCATAGGAACTATTGACTTATTAACTACAGATGTATATTTTAATACAACATTAACAGGAATTTTATTTGGTATTATTTTTGTTATTTTAGAAAAGTATTATTTAAATGTTCCGGTTAAAAACAGTATATTAGGAGGTTTGCTTGGAACGTTATTTATAGGAGCAATAGTATTTTTAACAAAGGCAATGGGCGAAGGTGACATAGAGATTTGTCTTTTATGCGGAATATACTTAGGATTTATAAATACATTTTTAATGCTCTTTTTATCCTTCATAATCGGAGGGGTTGTAGGAGGTCTACTTATTCTTTTTAAAGTAAAGAAGAGAAAGGATTATATACCATTTGGACCTTTTATCTCTTTAGCTACTATTATTGTTGTTTTATTTGGAGATTCAATAATTAATTGGTATATATCACTATTTTAAAGAGGGGATAATTTGAAAAAAAGAGGTTATACACTAATAGAAATAATTTGTACTATAGCCGTTATATTAATTTCTCTAAGTATTATTAGTTTAGATTTAGATTTATTCAAAAAAGATCTATTAGATAGTACCATTGAAACTATAATCGCAGATATGCAGGAGGCAAAAATGCTGGCAATAAACAGCAGAATAAATGAAGTTAAGGTTTGTTTTACATTAGATGAATATCAGCATGATTTTAATGGTTATGAAATATACATAGGTGGACAAAACGGAAAAGTATTAAAAAAAACAAGGCTAAATAATGATTATACAATAAGCAGAGTAAAAAGTACTATTCCTGCAAATGGAATAGTTATTTTTAAACCTAATGGAAGTATATCTCCTCACGCCTGCACTATATCTGTTTATGATAAAAAATCAAAGAGATATAGAAATATTACTCTAACAATAGGATATACAAGAATTATGGAGGTTAAATGACAAATTTGAAGAGAAAGGGCTTTACTTTAATAGAGGTATTGATTGTATTATTTTCAATAGCTTTTTTAATTCCTGTGATTTTAGATATAAATATTAGTAATGCAAAATTAAATAGAAGGAACAGAGATAGTTGTAATATGTATTTAATTGCAATGTCTCTTTGTGAAATTTATAAAAATGATACTAATTTTTATGCTGATTTAAAATGTACCATCTATTTAAATTCTTCTTCTGAACTTTTAGATACAATTGAACAAAATATAGGGAATTTAGGCGAGGATAATAATAAGAGATTTTTAGTAAATCTTCAATTTAAACATTTAGATTATAACCTTTATCAATTAAATGTTGAGGTTAAGGATAGAATAAATGGAGATTTTGTTAAATTATCAAGCTATAAATAGGTGAATATTTAATGAAGAAAAAAGGATTTACATTAATTGAATCAATTGTTGCTCTTTTTATATTTTTAATTATAGTAATTGTATCTTTAGATTTTTATGGTTATTCAATTAGCTTAAATAAAGAACTAAATAATAACAATTCAGATATAATAAATGCTAATATTGCCTTTGACTTCATAACTGATAAAATAAGAACAGGTAAGATACAGCTAATAAACTCTATTAATAATAATAGATTAGAGGTCTTTAAGACTTCTGATGGAGGTATTTTATATATAAAAAATGGAATTTTAAGGTTTAATTCAGATTCACAACAAATAGTACCTGATATTAATTACGTTTTTGTTGAGAAAAAATCAGATAAATTATATAAAGTAACTATAACTACAAAATCAAAAAATGAATATACTTGCTTTATTGGTGAAGGATATGAAAAGTAGAGGAAGTATTACAATTTATTATATACTGATTGCATTTTTGTTAATTACTTTAGTATTTATGACAACATCTATTTTAATGAGTTCTAATAGAATTCAAAGTAGTACACTTTTTTCAGAACAAGCTCACAATAATGCT
This sequence comes from Caloramator sp., assembly GCA_026418935.1. Classification (GTDB taxonomy): domain Bacteria; phylum Bacillota; class Clostridia; order Clostridiales; family Caloramatoraceae; genus Thermobrachium. The sequence goes on from JAOAAJ010000071.1 coordinate 54,583, forward strand.
GAAGCGGGACTTATTTTTGCCTTTAGAAATATAATTGATAAGGAAGGTGAAAAAGCTACAGATAGAACTATTATATTAAATTTTAATGAATATAACAGTGCTGAAGTAGTTTTTAAAAATAAAAAATATGAAAAGAAGTATACTATTTCTGTCAAAGGGAAATGTGGTATTTACATAAAATCAATTTATAAAGAAATAAGCTATAAATAAAAATATATGTTAATTAATTTAGAAGTTAGTTTAAAATTATAAAACTTAATTATTAAGGGAATGAGATTTATATTGATTTCTATTTTTATAATTTTAACTGAACTAACATAATACAATTAATTACAAAAAGGTGATGAGATATGAATATTGTTCTGATTGGTATGCCAGGGTGTGGTAAAACGACATTGGGTAAAATATTGGCACAAAAATTAGGCATACCTTTTTTTGATACAGACAACATTTTGGTTGAAACCTATGGAGAGACTATCGAAGAAATGTTTAAAAAAGGTGAAGCTTATTTTAGACAAAAGGAATCAGAAATAATTCAAACAATATCAGAAAAGGATGGATGTGTTATATCAACAGGAGGAGGAGTAGTATTAAATTATAACAATATTTTAAATCTAAAGAGAAATGGTGTAATTATTTTTATAAATAGAAACATAGAAGATATATATAAAACTTTGAGTTTAGAAGGAAGGCCTCTTTTGACTAACAGAAACAAACTGTTTGAACTTTATAAACAGAGAATAAACCTATACAAACAATATTGTGATTATGAAATAAACAATATTGTTTTGGAAGAAACTATTGATAAAATATTAGAAATATGCAAACCATATATTTAAACAACTAAAAAGGGAGGATAATATGACAGTAAAATTTGGACCATCAGGTAATTCAAAAAGTTTTTATGATGAGGGGTATAAAACATCAGTAGATATGCCAAAATGGTTAAAACAAAAGGGTCTTGATGCTTATGAGTATTCCTTCGGACGAGGTATAAACATAAGTATTGAAACAGCTGAAAAGATTGGTAATGCTGCTCTTGAAAATGATATACTTCTTTCTGTACATAGCCCATATTATATAAATTTTGGTAGTTCTGATATAGAAATAAAAGAAAAATCACAGGAATATTTAAGAAAAACGTTGATTCTTGCCGATAAAATGAAGGCTGATCGTGTAGTTTTGCATCCTGGTTCTGTTGGTAAAAATTCAAGGCAGCAAGCCTTTGAAAATTTAACACTAGCAATGGAAAATGCAGTTAAAATGTTGAAGGAGCTCAATTTATATGGCAGAATTTCTATATGTCCAGAAACGATGGGCAAGAAAAATCAATTAGGAACATTAGATGAAATTTTAGAAATATGTCAATTGGATGAAACATTAATACCTACAGTTGACTTCGGACATATACATGCATTAGGAAGAGGTGCAATAAATTCAACAGAAGATTATGAATTTATTTTTGATAGAATAGAAAATGCCTTGGGGAAATACAGGTTAGACAATCTACATTGCCATTTTAGTAGAATAGAATTTACAGAGGCGGGAGAAAAAAAGCATTGGACATTTAATGATACACAATACGGACCAGAGTTTGAACCATTAGCAGAGGTTCTTGTTAAAAGAAAAATATCACCCAGAATTATATGTGAATCAAGAGAAAATATGGCTGAAGATTCGCTTCAAATGAAAAAAATTTATATAGAATATCTTACTAAATTAAACTATAGTTTGCAATCTGAGCAATAATCTGCTAAAATACTATTGTTATTGTATATTAAGGGTGATGTTATGAAGGTTTTGGTTGTAAATGGTCCAAATTTAAATTTATTAGGTGTTAGAGAAAAGGATATATATGGTAGTTTAAGTTATGAAGAGTTGTGTTCCTACATAAAGAAAAATGCAGAAGAATTAAATATACAAGTAGAAATCTATCAGAGCAACATAGAAGGTGAATTAATTAACTTCATACAAAATAATTATAAAGATGCAGATGGATTAATAATAAACTTAGGTGCATATACCCACTATAGCTATGCTTTATATGATTGTATTAAGTCAATAGATAAACCAGCAATAGAAGTGCATCTTACTAATATCTATGCAAGAGATGAGTTCAGACAAAAATCTGTTACTGCACCTGCTTGTGTTGGTGTGATAACAGGCCTAAAAGAAATAGGTTATAAAATTGCCTTAATGGCATTAAAAGATATAGGGGGTAACAAAAATGAGTGAAAAGAGACTACAACAATTTTTAAGCAAATTTGATGAATTAAATATTGATGCAGCTTTAGTTTACAAGGATGAAAATAGAAATTATTTAAGTGGTTTTACTGGTGATGACAGTTTTCTATTTATTACAAGGGAAAAATCCTATTTCATAACAGACTCAAGATATACTGAACAGGCACAAAACGAAGTAGTTGGTTTTGAAGTTTTAGAGTATAAGCCACCAATTCACGATTTTATAAAGTTATTAGCAGACAAACACAACATAAAGAGATTAGGTGTAGAAGAAGATAGAATGTCCTTCGCAGATTATATTACATATAAGGAAAAACTTGAAGGAGTAGAAATAGTAAAACTTGAACAAACTATAGAAAAGATAAGAATGATAAAAGATGAAGAAGAAATAAAGTTGATAGAAACAGCAGCAAGTATAGCAGATAAGGCATTTGAACACATTTTAAATTATATAAAACCTGGTATTTCTGAAATTGAGGTTGCACTTGAATTAGAATTCTTTATGAAAAAGATGGGTGCTTCAGCTTTATCATTCCCAACAATAGTAGCATCAGGTAATAGATCTTCATTGCCTCATGGTACAGCTTCAGAAAAAATAATAAATGAGGGTGAATTTATAACTTTAGATTTTGGATGCATATATAAAGGCTACTGTTCAGATATGACAAGAACAATAGTATTAGGTAAAGCAAATGAAAAACAAAAAGAAATTTATAATACTGTTTTAGAGGCAAACGAGGCTGCACTTAAGGCTGTAAGACCTGGAATCAGTTGTTTTGAACTTGACAAAATTGCAAGAGATATTATAGTAGAAAGAGGATATGGAGAAAGATTTGGTCATGGATTAGGCCATGGAGTAGGAAGAGAAGTTCATGAATTACCATATGTTAATTTCAGAAGCAAGTTCAATTTAGAAGCAGGTATGATTATAACTGATGAACCAGGTATATATATACCAGGCTTTGGAGGAGTAAGAATAGAAGAATTAGTTCTTGTTACTGAAGATGGATACAGAGTTCTTTCTAAATCACCAAAGCATCTAATCGAACTATAGTTTATAATAAAAATTCACTATAAATTTACTATGGAGGGATAATATACAATGATTACAGCAGGAGATTTCAAAAAAGGTTCAACTTTTGAGATGGATGGACAAGTTTACACTGTTATTGAATTCATGCATGTAAAACCAGGTAAGGGTGCTGCTTTCGTTAGAACAAAGCTTAAGAATGTTGTTACAGGAGCAGTTATAGAAAAATCCTTCAGCCCAACAGAAAAGTTCCCAGAAGCAGTAATTGAAAGAAAGGAAATGCAATATCTATACAATGATGGTACTCTTTATTATTTCATGGATACACAAACATATGATCAAGTACCACTTAACTATGAAAAGGTTGAAGATGCAATTAAGTATTTAAAAGAAAATATGAATGCTATAATCAAGTTCTACAAAGGTGAAGCTTTCTCAGTTGAACCACCAACATTTGTTGAACTTGAAGTTGTAGAAACAGAACCAGGAGTAAGAGGAGATACAGCAACTAACGCTATGAAACCAGCAACAGTAGAAACTGGTGCAACATTTATGGTTCCTCTATTTATAAACCAGGGTGACGTAATTAGAATAGATACAAGAACTGGTGAATATATGTCAAGAGTATAATGCATAATAATAATAGAACAGTGGCTTCGGCCACTGTTAATTAATATATGAAGGAGGAAAAATTATGCAAAATATCAAGGAAAGGGTGGCATATCTAAAGGGATTATCAGATGGTTTGGGAATAACTCATGAAACTAAGGAAGGAAGGCTACTTATTGCTATTATTGATGTATTAGATGATATAGCAGAATCTATAGAGATGCTTGAGGAAAATCAAAATGAGTTAGATGAGTATGTAGATGCTATTGATCAGGACTTAGCAGATGTTGAAGATGAAATATTTGAAGACTATGACGATGAGGACTATGATGAAGATTTTGAAGAATATGATGATTTCGACGAAAATGGCTTTGTAGAGGTAGAATGTCCTAATTGTCACGAAAAGGTTTTTTTAGATAAGGATATGTTTGAAGATGACGATGATGATGGAGAAATAGTTTGTCCAAACTGTGATAAGCCAATATATTTTGTTGAACATTGTCATTGCGATTCTGAAGATTGTGATTGTCATAAAGAATGAGGGCAAGATGCCCTCATTTTTTTTGTAATAAATAATTAGCGTTAAAAATATAATTTGTATTAAGAAAGGGGGAGGGTAGATGAATACATATGAAAAGGAAAAGGTAATACAAACGTTTAGAAAGGATATATTTCCTGTACTTACGGAAAGAATTAGGGAACCAATAATTAAAATGAAAAGTTTTGGATTTTATGAAATTGAGGAAATAAGACTTAGAGCAAATAAACCTTTAATGTTATATAGAAATAATCAAGGTTTTTTTTTAGATGAAAATGGAGAAGTAAAAGGAGAAAATGGCATTATTGTTACTAAAGAGGATATTGAAAAAACATATCTATTAATGTGTGATTATTCGCTCTATACAATGGAGGAGGATATAAAGCAAGGTTTTTTAACTCTAAAAGGTGGACATCGTGTGGGTATTGCTGGTAAAGTTGTAAACGAAGGCGGAAGGATTAAAACAATTAAGAATATATCCTGTTTAAATATCAGAATAGCAAAGGAAGTTAAGGGCTGTGCTTTAAATTTAGCAAAAACTATATATAAAGACGGTATAAAACATACACTTATTGTTTCACCCCCTGGGTGTGGTAAAACAACAATTTTAAGGGATTTAGTAAGACTATTGAGCAATGGAATAAAGGAGATAGATTTATCAGGTAAAAAAGTTACTGTTGTAGACGAAAGAAGTGAAATAGCATCGTGCTATTTAGGAATACCACAAAATGATGTTGGTATAAGGACTGATGTATTGGATGGATGCCCTAAGGTTGAAGGAATGATTATGGCAGTTAGAACTATGTCGCCAGATGTTGTGGCAGTTGATGAAATAGGAAGTATAAAGGATGCAGAAGCAATTATGGATGCAATAAATACAGGAGTAAAGGTCATTGCTACAGTGCACGGTAAAGACTTAGATGATGTATTAAAAAGAAGAGGAATAAAACTTTTATTTGAAAATCAATGTATAGATGTAATTGTTTTTTTAAGTAATAGGAGTGGACCAGGTACTATAGAAAATATTATAAAAATAAACTAAGGGGGATGATAAGATGCTTAAGATTATAGGTGGCTTAATGGTTATACTGTCGACATCAGCAATGGGATATTTATATTCCTTTGGTTATAAGGAAAGGGTTCGACAAATTAGAGAGCTTCAATTTTGTATAAATAGTTTATCAAGTGAGATTTTATATTCCTCTAATCCCTTGTGGGTTGCTCTTAATAATATATCTAAAAATACATCTTCACCTTTTAAAGATCTTTTTAGTAAAATGTCTGATTATTTAAAGGAAAAAAAATTAGAGTCAATAGGTGAATGTTTTAATTTAGCCTTAAATGAATGTAAGCATAATTTATATTTAGAGAAGGAGGATTTGGAAATATTAAATACTTTTGTACAAGGACTTGGCAGTAGTGACTTTGAAGGACACAAGAAAAATTTCAATATTGTTTTAAAGAAGCTTGAAGGTATTGAAAAAGAAGCTGAAGAAATGAGAGAAAAGAATGAAAAACTCTATAAATATTTAGGAGTTTTAGGAGGTCTTTTGATAGTTATTATTTTAGTGTAAGGAGGGATTAGAGTATGCAACTTGACTTAATTGAAATTTTAAAAATAGCTGTATTTGGAATAATATTAGCTATATTAGATAAGGTATTAGAAAGTGTAAATAAAAAAGAAATTGCCACTTTAGTTTCAATAATTGGTTTAATAATGATTCTTATAATGACAGTTTCATATATGTCTAATCTATTTAAGAGCTTAGTTGCAATGTTTCATTTATAGAGGGTGATTAAATGGAGATTGTTCAAATAGTGCTTATGGCTTTAATTATAGCCGTAATTCTAACATTGCTTAGCAAAGAAAAAAAAGAAATTGCAATACAGGTAAGTATATTATTTGGTATAGTAATATTCTTTATGATGCTTACTAAATTTACTGTTGTAATTCAAGCTATGCAGGAAATTGCATTAAAGGCTAACATTGATTATACATATGTAAATATAGTATTAAAAATAATAGCTATTTCTTATATTGCCTCCTTTGGTATTGAAATATGTAAAGATATTGGACAATCATCCTTGGCATCTAAAATAGAATTTGCTGGGAAGATATTAATTTTAGTTATGGCAATACCAATAATAATGGCAGTTATGGAGATGGTTTTAAAATTATTACCGTAGGTGATTAAAATGAAATACAAATACATAATAGTTTTTTTAATTATTTTTATGTGTATACCAATTAAATCTTTAGCTTTAAGTAAAAACTATGATACTCCCTCGGTGGAACTTAGTCATTTAGAAGAGGCAGCAAAACAGATACAACAGAGAAGTGATTATATACCAAGTTTTAGTTTCAGTGAACTTGTTGAAGAATATAAAAACACTCATTCATTAATAGGAGTAATCAAAAGTCTGTTAAATGGTTCAAAAAAATATATATTTAAAGAGATATTTGCAAATTCAAGATTGATGATTGAACTTCTTTTTTTAGGTGTTTTTTGTGCACTATTAAAAAATTTACAATCTTCATTTTCAAGTTCTTCTGTTTCAAAAATAGCTTTTTATGCCTGTTATTTACTTATTGTTGTTATAATAATAAAGTCTTTTACATTAATTGTAGCATTAAGTAGAGATACCATAGATGAGATGATAAATTTTGTAAATTCACTAATGCCATCATTAATGGTACTAATTGCATCTGTGGGAGGCTTTGCAACGGCAACAATGCTGGATCCAGCTATTATGTTTATAAGTAAATTATTTAGTGACATAATTAAAGATTTTATATTACCTTTAACTTTTTTAATTGTGGTACTGAATATAGTAAACAATCTAAGCGATGATATAAAAATTTCTAAATTAGTTAGTTTGCTTGAACAAACTACACTTTGGGTATTAGGGTTTATTATGACTATATTTGTAGCATTTATTACTATACGAAGCAGTACATCGGCATCGATTGATCAAGTTACTTTAAAGACAACTAAATTTATGGTTGATAGTTTTATACCAATAGTAGGCAAATCCTTATCTGATGCAGTAACAACCGTAGCTGGTTATTCTATGATTCTTAAGGATGCCATAAGTGTTGTTGGACTTGTGGTAATGTTAAGTATATGTATTTTCCCTCTTATTAAGCTAATAATACTGGCCTTTATATTTAAATTTGTTGGTGCAATTATGGAGCCGATTGTAGATGGAAAGATAGTTGATTGCTTATCATCAGTTGGTGGTGCAATAACTATATTATTTTCAAGTATTTTATCCGTTGCGATTATGTTTTTTATAATAATCACTATAATCGCATCAACAGGTAGACTTTTAATAACGGTAGGGTGATGCAGATGATTAATTTTTTAAAGAGCTGGATAACTACAATAGTTACATTGATTATATTTTTAACACTTGCAGAACTAATACTTCCTGAAAATTCTATTAAAAAATATTCTAAATTTGTAATCGGAGTAATAGTCATACTAAATATACTTGTACCTGTATTTAAGTTATTTGATAAAAGTTTTAATTTAGAGGCTAATTTATCTGTATTTGAAAAAAAATATGAGCCCATTTTAAATAATAAAGAAAATGCCAATCAGCTCCAAAATAAAATGAAGGAAACTACTATAAATGAATTTAAAGAAAAGTTAAAAGAGAATATTGAAAAAGATGTGTTAAAAAATACTGGTAAGAAAATATCTGTAAAAAGAATAGATGTTAACACACAGTTTGGTTCAGATGCGTTTGGAAGTATTAATTATATTGAATTAAAAAAAGAAGATTCTTCAGATATTAAACCTGTTGAGAAGGTTGTGATAGGAAATAACAAATCAAATAGTATTTATGAAAATAAGGATAAAGATATTGTTAACTACATTACAAAATCATATAGAATTTCTGAAGAAAATATAGTTTTTGTAAAGTGAGGGATGGAAATGGGATTTAAGTTTAATTTTAAATTAAATGGAGAAAATGTTAAAAAGTACATGATCAATTGCTTAATAGTATGTTTAATTGGAATTTTAATAATATTGGCAGCGAATATTCTTTCATCTAATTATAGGAGAAATAAAAATAGTGATGTAGATGCTGAACAAACAAATAGCAAAAATGTAGAAGTTACTTTAAGTACAAGCTATGAAGATAAAATAAAAAGAGAACTTATTGATATTTTGTCACAAATTAAAGGAGTAGGTAGAGTTAATGTTATGGTATATTTTGAAGGCAGTACAGAATCACAGCCAGCATATAACATAAATGAAAATAATAAAACCATTCAAGAGAAGGACAGTCAAGGTGGAACAAGAACAACAAATGAAAATAACAAAAGTATAAATGTTGTTATGATGAATGAAGGAAGTGCACAAAGACCTTTTATTTTAAAACAAGTAAATCCATCAATTGGAGGTGTTATAGTAGTAGCAGAGGGAGCTGAAAATCCAATAATGAAGGAAACTATTAAAAATGCAGTAAAAACTGTTTTGAATCTACCTGCAAATAAAGTTACTGTTGAACCAATGAAAAAATAGAGAATATAAGTTTTATCACTTACATATAAATTATTTAGAAATAATAATTTGGGGGGAGTTAAATGGAACAATTTAGAAAACAAACTGCAATTATCGCTGTGTTGGTTGTACTTATTGCCTGCTCTGCTTGGTATGCAAAGAAGTTTAATGATCAGTCAAAGGGTGTATCAAATTTAAAGGACAAAACAGCTCAAACTTCAAAGAGTAATTCAAACTACTTTGTTGAGGCAAGAAGTGGAAGAGATAATCAGCTGAGCATTCATAAGCAGGAACTTGAGAATATTATTAATAACAAGAATTCTACTAAGGAAGCAATAGCACAGGCTCAAGCTAAATTAATACTTCTTGCTGATTGGGCAGATAAACAAGCAAGAGTTGAACAGTTAGCAAAGCAGAGAGGTTTTGAAGATGCTGTTTGCTTTATTAATGAAAATGGTGTTGAACTTTGCGTAAAGAGTGCAGAGGATTTAACCAGCGAACAGGCAGCACAGTTAATGGATGATGTAGTAAGAACAACAAGTATATCACCAACAAAAATAATAATAAAAAATCAAAAATAATAAAATTTGTAAATAAAACTATTGATTTTATTTTATATTAGTTGTACACTATTATTTGAGGTAATTTGTAAATATTTAGATTTTATATATTCGGGCTTTATGCCCGAAAATTATTACTTTTTGAAAAAGTTGGAGGTGGATTTAATGGGTGAAAATACAATTTATACAAATGGTATAGGTGAGGTTGTTATAGCACCTGAAGTTGTAAGCATAATAGCATCTATTGCTGCAACAGAGGTAAAAGGTGTAGTTGGAATGTATGGAGGTTTTACAGAGGAGTTTGTTGAAAAGTTTGGTGTAAAATCTTCAAATAAGGGTATTAAAGTTCAAATAAACCAAGAAGGAGAAGTTGTAATTGATTTAAATTTAATAATAGAATATGGAGTAAGAATACCTGATATAGCATTTGAAGTACAACAAAATGTAAAAAGATCAGTTGAGACTATGACTGGTTTAAAGGTTATGGATGTCAACATTCATATTCAAGGAATTAATATTGCAAAAGAAAACAAGGAAGATGAAAAGAAAAATAAATAAAAAAATTAGAGGCTCATATAAATGCATTATAGACAGGCATTGTATGAGCTTCAAATATGAAATAGGGGTGAGCAAATGAATAAATTATTAGGAAGTATATACATATTGTTAGTAACAGGAATTTTGTTTTTTTTACTTTCAATTTCAATTGGAGTGTATGATTATAGATATTTTATAAACATATTGGACAAAAATTATAATTCTATATATACTATACTTGTGCTTAGTATATTAATATTAATAAACTTGATTGTTTTAGCTTTTGTATTAAAATCCAATAAAAATAATCTAAATTTAATAAAATATACATCAGAAGGAGAAATTACAATTACCTTTGAAACAATTAAATCAATTGTATATAAGGCTGTATATCAAATAAGGGGATTAAAAGATATAAAAGTATATATAAAGCCACAGGGCGAAAAAATTAGTATATTGATAAGGGGAGCAGTACTTCCAGAATTAAACATACCTCAAACAGTTTTAGAAGTTCAAAAAATTGTTAAGGAGAAAGTAGAGTCTTTAGTTGAAATACCTGTTGAGGAAGTTAAGGTGGTTGTTGATAATTTATCAACAACTACGAGGCTTCGTTAAAGGAGCGATAAAATCATGAATAAGGAATCAATTATTAAATTTTTAATAGATAATAAGGGTAAGTTTATAGGGGCAGCTATTGGTTTACTATTTTCTATCCTTGTTCTATTGATAGGATTTTTTAAAACTGTTTTTATTGTATTTTGCGTACTTTTAGGGTATTATATTGGCAATAAGATAGATAATAAAGAAAATATATTAGAGACAATTGAAAAAATAATACCAAATGAATGGAAATAATGGAGGAGTGTATATGAGTAGAAAAGCAGCAAGAGAACTGGCTATGAAATTAGTATTTCAAATGGAGCTAACAAAGGAGTCTGCAGTTGAAACGATTAATAAAATAGATGAATTGGATGAATACAAAAATTTACAGGATCAGATAGAATATATTGAAGATAGTGTTAAGGGAGTAGAAAAGAATAAACAATTAATAGATGAGTACATAGAAAAGTATTCTAAAGGGTGGAAAATAAATAGAATAGCTAAGGTAGACTTAGCAATTATGAGACTTGCGATTTATGAAATGCTTCATAGGGAGGATGTGCCTAATGCATCTGCAATAGATGAGGCAGTTGAATTAGCAAAAAAATTTGGTGGAGATAATTCACCGTCCTTTATAAATGGTATATTAGGTAATATTATAAAGGAGCTTGGAAATGAGTAGAGTTCTTGGAATCGATACAAGTAATTATACTACTTCAATTTGTGTGGTTGAGAATAATAATGTAGTTTATGATAAACGAAAAATTTTATATGTAGAAAAGGGAAAAAGGGGCTTAAGACAATCAGAAGCCCTTTTTCAGCACATAAAAAATATTCCAGAATTGCTGGAGGATAATTTTGTTTCTAATATCGATGCTGTTTGTGTTAGTACAAAACCAAGACCATATGAGAATTCGTACATGCCTGTTTTTAAAGCAGGTGAATCTATAGCTAAGTCAATATCAAGTGTATTAAAAATTCCATATTATGAAACTACGCATCAAGAAGGGCATATTGTTTCAGCAAAGTTTTCAATAGGTTTTAAAGAGGAAGATTTTATAGCAATTCATATTTCAGGAGGGACTTCAGAGGTATTGCTTTATAATGCCAATAATAATCCCTCAATTGAAATTATTGGTGGTACAAAGGATATTAGTATTGGACAATTCATAGATAGAGTAGGTGTAGCATTAGGTTTTGATTTTCCTTCAGGTAAATATATAGATGATTTAGCTATGAATACAAGTGATTGTAATTTAATTATTCCCTCTAAGGTAGAAGGGTTTTATTTTAATCTTTCAGGACAAGAGACAAAGGCTGTAGAATTTATAAAAAAGGGTTATTCTAAAAACGAAGTAGCCTTAGCTACAATGAAATGTGTAGTTAAAACATTAGATAAATTAATTAAAAACATTATTCTAAAATATAACAAAAAAGTATTGATATTTGGTGGAGTTGCCTCAAGTAAATTTATAAGTAAATATTTAAATGAAAAATATAAAGAGACAGTATTTATTTCAAAATCTGAGTATGCATTAGATAATGCTATTGGAGTAGCTTTAATAGGATATAAAAGGTTAAATTGCAATAGGAGAGATTAGGATGAATAATAGTGCTTTAACTGTTACGGAACTTAATTTATATATAAAGGATATTATAGAAAATAATATTCAGCTTTCAAATATTGTAGTTAAGGGTGAAATATCTAATTTTAAACATCATAGTTCAGGACATATGTATTTTACTTTAAAGGACAACGATAGTAAGATAAAATGTGTAATGTTTAAGGGATATAATTCCTATTTAAAGATTAAATTAGAAGATGGTATGAAGGTTTTAGCAAAGGGATATGTATCTGTATATGAAAGGGACGGAGTTTATCAGCTATATTGTACTGACATAAAAAAAGATGGTTTAGGTGACCTGTACTTGGCCTATGAAGAACTTAAAAAGAAATTAGAATCACAAGGATTGTTTGATGAAAGATACAAAAAAAGGCTTCCTCTTTTACCAAGAAGAATAGGAGTTGCAACATCAAGTACAGGTGCTGTTATAAGAGATATTATAAATGTTGCAACTCGAAGATTTTATAATGTTAATATACTATTATATCCTGTAAAAGTGCAGGGGGAAGGGGCTGCTGAAACTATAGTTGAAGCAATTGAATATTTTAATACAAGAGATGATGTTGATGTTATTATTATTGGTAGAGGCGGAGGATCTATTGAGGAATTATGGGCATTCAATGAAGAAATTGTAGCAAGAGCAATCTATAATAGTAAAATTCCTATTGTTTCAGCAGTAGGACATGAAACTGATTTTACAATAGCTGATTTTGTCGCTGATGTAAGAGCTTCAACTCCTTCACATGCAGCGGAAATTGTAGTTCCATCCTATTCTGAACTAATTTATAAAATAAATAGTTTAAAAACAAATCTGTTTAATAGTGTTAATAATAGAATTAAAAAAGATAAGATAGTAGTTGAAAATCTCTCTTCAAAAATTAAGCTTAATTCTCCACAAAACAAAATAAACATAAATTATCAGTATTTAGATAATTTAAGAGATAAATTGATAAATAATACAAATAATAAGGTCTTAAGGAAAAAGCATAGTCTAATGCTGACAATACAAAAATTAGATGGGTTAAGTCCTTTAAAGTCAATTAGTAGAGGCTTTGCAGCAGTTGTGAAGGAAGAAAAATTAATAAAAAGTATAGAGCAGGTTGAAAAAAATGATATAATAGAAGTGTATTTTGAGGATGGTAAATTGGATTGTATTATAAAGGAGAAATCGGAGGTAAAAATATGGCAAGGGTAAAGAAGGATGAGTTGACATTTGAAGAAGCAATAAAGAGACTTGAAGAAATAGTTTATGAAATAGAGGATAAGGATTTGAGTTTAGAAGATACAATTATTAAATTTAAAGAAGGAATGGAGCTTGCAAATCTTTGTAATAAAAAGCTGGATGAAGCAGAGAGAAAAATTAATGTGCTTTTAATGGGAGAAAAAGGAGAACTGATTGAAGATAATTTTACCATTGAGGTGGAAAATGATGCATTTTGATCAACAATTAAAAATAAAACAACAAATGATAAATGCAAGATTATCTGAACTTTTAGATGAGGCAAAAATAAATAACATTATATATGAGCCTATGAAATATAGTGTTGATGCAGGAGGAAAAAGAATAAGACCTATATTAACGCTATCAATTACAGAGGCATTAAATGGTAATACAAAGGATGCATTAGATTTTGGATGTGCTATTGAATTCATACATACATATTCCTTAATACACGATGATTTGCCAGCTATGGATAATGATGACTACAGAAGGGGAAAGCTAACTAATCACAAAGTTTTTGGTGAAGCAATTGCTATTCTTGCTGGAGATGCGTTATTGAATTTTGCCTTTGAGGTTCTCTCACAAAAATTAATAGAGAGTAATAATTTATTATATATAAAGGCAGTTAATGAGATAGTAAAAGCATCTGGAGCCAGAGGTATGGTTGCAGGGCAAGCAATTGATATTATAAGTGAGAACAAAAAGTTAAATTTAGAAGAACTTTATAATATGCATAGACTAAAAACAGGTGCTATTATAGAGGCAGCTTGCGTTGCTGGTGCGTATATTTCTAATAGAGAAGATATATTAGAAAGTATAAGAGAATTTAGTAGGAACTTAGGTGTAGCCTTCCAAATAGTTGATGATATATTAGATTTTACAGGTGATGAAAAGAAACTTGGGAAAAGTGTAGGTAAAGATAAAGAAGCAAATAAAGCAACTTATGTTACTATATTAGGCATTGAAGAAGCTAAAAAAAGAGCAAAGGAATATACAGATAGAGCAATAGAAATTGCAAGTAACATTGATAAAAGTGGATTTTTATCTAAGTTAACAGAGTATCTTTTAGTTAGAGAAAATTAATATATCTAATCTAATTCCAAACCTGTATAAAAAATTATATTGTATGTATGATATAATTATGTTACAATAACATTCTGCTTAGGGTGGTGCAGTATTCTAGTCAGCTTAATTCATTCTGAAGGCGGGGCTAAAAATCCGTCAAAGGGCACATCGATGAAGTTCCTTGTGCTGGCTCGCTACGCCCAGTAGTGGGTTGGTACTGGGAGTAAGGGGGATGGGGCGACCGCAATGGCATGCGTAATCGACCCTACCTCCGCGGAGACCCTAAATTGTGGAATCCTGAGGTTCTATGATTAGGGATTAAACCTGCATCGTGGTTGAAGCTGCGTGCAGTGTAGCCTGCCTTGAGTGAGTGTGGTGGAGGGTAGATCAGGCTTAATGGTGAAGGGCCCTCACTATTAAGTTATCGCTACAGGAAACCACATTTGCAAAAGAGGCTAGGAATGGATGATGCTGTTGAGGAAAACTCCTAGAGTGTTCCAATAGGAGGCAATTGAGGGATTGCAGTGTGGACTAAGTGGTAATCCAGCCCCATATACGGCAACGATATGGGTTTTTGGTTAAAGGGAAACCACCAGAACGGCGACGTTCTGGTCCGAAAACGGGAAATCCTGCTGGACCTAAGCCGCAAACTTA
>JAOAAJ010000127.1 GCA_026418935.1 Caloramator sp.
GAAGTTGTAGACGCACCTTTATATAGATATAATATTTCCACGTACTCCTAACATCTTACCAGCCTCACGGGACTGATTTAAAGACCACATTCATTTTCTTAATTATATCATAGGTAATTTAATATTGCAATACTTTTTTAAGTGCCACCCAGGTGAAATGTTACTTCTTCCATATAATGTATTAATTTCACTAAAAATTATCCCTTAAACGGTAAACTTCTTTCATTTTTAGTCTATCTACCACAAAAGGTGGACATATCATATTCCATAAAATATATGAAATACCAACGCGGTTTAAATTTAAAAAAGTGTCAATCAAACAATTGACACTTTGAAGAAGATTTTCATTTTTCAACTGTCTACTTGACAGGGTGCAGTTCATTATCAGTTTAATTCCATTTAATGGATGTATTCACATTTCACCTGGGTGGCACTCTATTCTATCTGCCACATCCTTTGCATCCTCTATATCGTGCGTTACAAATATTGAGGTTGTGTTTGATTTTTTTAATATGTCTTTAATTTCTGTTCTTATCCTTTTTTTAAGGTCTGCATCTAAATTACTAAAGGGTTCATCTAACAATAAAAGAGATGGTTTTGGTGCAAGTGCCCTCGCTATCGCTACCCTCTGCTGTTGTCCTCCACTTAATTCGTGAGGATATCTCTTTTTATACTCCTTCATATCAACAAGTTCTAATACTTCATCTAATATTCTTTGTTTTTCCTCTTTATTTATCTTTTCAATTCCAAACAAAATATTCTTTTCAACCGTCATATGAGGGAAAAGTGCATAGTCTTGAAATACCATACCAATTCCTCTTTTTTCTGGTTCTATAAATATATTTTTGTTATATAATACCCTATTATTAACAATTATCTCTCCCTCATTTGGTATCTCAAGCCCTGATATAAGTCTAAGAATTGTACTTTTTCCGCTACCACTTGGTCCTAAAAGTGCAACAATTTCTCCCTTTTCAATCTCTAAATTTAAATTTTTTATCTGATAATCCTTTGCATTTTTATATTTAAAACTTAGATTTTTTATTATAACATACATACTATCTACTCCTTGTCAACCCTATTTATAAAGCTAATTGCAACTATACTAATTAGTATTATTATAATTGCTGGAACAGCTGCTTCTTGAAGCATCTCGTCTGCTGCATAATCAAAGGTTCTTGTAGCTAAAGTATTAAAATTAAATGGTCTTAAAAGAAGGGTTAAAGGAAGTTCCTTTATGATATCTATGAAAACCAAAACCAAACTACTTATTATTGCTGGTTTTAACATAGGTATATCTATTTTTAAGAATGTCTTTAAGGTATTTTGTCCAAGCAACCTTGAGGCTTCAAAAAACTTTTTTCCCATCTTTTCATATCCAGCCTCTATTGCTTGATATGAAACTCCTATAAATCTTATTATATAGGCAAAGAGGAGCATAAATATACTTGTTGAAAGTACAAGTGCTTTAGAATCAGGGTTTATTATTAAATAAAACAACTTTAGGTTTCTATCTATATTGACAAATAGGAGTATCACTGAAATTGCAATAACGGCAGCAGGTATTGAGTACCCTATCATTGTTATTTTTGAAATTATTTTAGAGAGGTTACTTTCATTTATTCTGCAATAATTTCCTATAATTAATGAAATCATTGTTATAATAATTGATGCTAAAATAGCTAAAGCTAAGGAATTCAATGCCATCATAATAAATGACATATTCAAAACTCTTTTATAAGTTAAAGATGCAAAATACATAAGCTGTAGAGTTGGAATTAAAAAGGAAAATAAAAATATTATAGTAAAAAACATTATAACTAAATTCTTTTTTACCCCTTTTAACCTCTTTCTTACAACAGGTCTTATTTTAGTACTGCTGTAGCTGTACTTTTTTCTTCCCCTAAAAAATTTTTCAAATAATATTACAAAAACAACTCCAACCATAAGTATTGCTGCAATTCTAACTGAAGACTCAACATCTCCAAGTGAAAACCAAGTTTTGAATATAGCTGTTGTAAAGGTTTGAACACCAAAATATGAAACAACTCCATAATCACTCAATACCTCAAGTGCCACAAGAGTAGCACCACTTACTATGGCAACTCTTAAAATTGGAATTATAACTTTAAAAAAGATTGCTATATTACTTTTACCAAGAAGTTTTGCACTTTCTACGAGTGTAGCCGACTGTTTTTCTAAAAAGGATTTTGTAATCAGATATACATAAGGGAATAAAAATATAGTTAATATAAATATAGTTCCTTTAAGGGACATAATATTAAAATATTTTTGATCAACTAATACACCAAATCTATTTCGAAGTATAGTCTGTATTATTCCAGTGTAGCTTAAGAGCCCATTATATGTGTAAGCACCTATATATGGTGGTATAGCCATAGGAAGAACTAATACCCATTTAAAAAATTTTCTAAAGGGGAAATCGTAAAATGTAATAAAATATGCGGATAAAACTCCTATTATTACCGTAAACAAGACTACTCCAGTTGTTAGTTTTATGCTGTCTGTAATGTATGCCATTAACATATATTTTTTTATATGAGCCCAATTTTCATTTACAGGTTTTAATAAGTTTAAAATTATTTCTATGGTAGGCAGTAAAATTAATATAACAATAACATAGCTTATTAGTGCCCATCCATTTAGATGTAATTTTACCTTTACCCTTTCCATATTCAACACCCTTTTTATAAATTAAGGCCCTAAAAAGGGCCCTTTATTTTACTTCCAACCAACTTCATTAAATATTTCAACAGCGTGCTTATTATGTTCACCAAGCTTTGACATTTCTATATCTTGTCTTTTAAATTCTCCCCAAGATTTTAATAGCTCTGATGCTTCAACCTTTGGGTTTGCTGGATATTCAAAATTTGCTTCAGCAAATAATTTTTGAGCTTCTTCTGAAGTCAAGAACTCTATTAGCTTAATTGCATTTTCCTTATTCTTTGAAGCCTTTGTTAATCCTGCACCACTTATATTTATATGTGTTCCTGTAGTTTGTTGATTTGGGAAAAATACTGCAACCTTCTTTGCTGCATTAACTTCCTCTTGGTCTTGTGAGTTTAACATTTTGCCAATATAATATGTGTTTACAATTGCCACATCACCAACTCCTGCTGCAATTGCTTTTACTTGGTCTCTATCGTTTCCTTGTGGTTCTCTTGCAAAGTTTTGTACAAGTCCCTTTGCCCACTCTTTGGCCTTTTCTTTTCCATTTATCTCTATCATTGAGGCAAGTAGTGATTGATTATATATATTTGTTGACGATCTTGTTAAAACTCTTCCCTTCCACTTTGCGTCAGTTAATGCTTCATAAGTTGAAAGTTCATTTGGATTTACTCTATCCTTTGAATAAACTATAACTCTTGCTCTGACAGTAAGTGCTACCCAAGTATTGTCCTTATCCCTTAAGTTTTGAGGTATATTATTATTTACTATATCTGAATTAAATGATTGTAAAAGTCCCTGTTCCTTTGCCTTATGTAATCTTCCTGCATCGGCTGTAATTAGGATATCTGCCTGTGTATCTTGTCCTTCTCTTGAAAGCCTTTCTATAAGCTCATCTGATTTACCTTCAACTACATTAACTTTTATACCTGTCTTTTTAGTAAATTCTTCATAAAGTTTTTTATCTGTATCATAATGTCTGTCTGAATATACATTTACAACCTGTTCTTTTGATTGTGCTGAATTTTTTTCTTCTGTTGTCTTTGCACAACCTGCAAATATTGATGCTGTTAGCAATAATGCTGAAGTTATTGAAAGAAATTTGATTTTTTTGTTCATATGAAACCTCCTAAATGAAATTTTGTTTTATTTGATAACAATTATCAATTTCATTATATGAAACATATTTAAAGTTGTCAATATGAAATTATAAAAAAATACCCGAGTAAAAAATGGTATACAAATTTATAAAGCACACCATAGTTACTCAGGTATTTATTTACATATTTTGGATGTATTCACATTTCACCTGGGTGGCACTATTTAGGACCATAGGTTATTATAGTCTATTCCTGTTAGTTCTCTGCATATTTTTTTAGTTTCCTCCTTTGCCTCCTCCTTCTTTCCACCATTTTTAAGCCTTTCTATTTCACTTTGAAGAATTCTGTGTCTCTCTTGTGTCATAGAGTATTTGCTTGCAAAGAATAGGGTTAGTAGAATGAAAACTATTGGAACTATACTAAATAATATTTTTATACCCAATATTGTTGATGCTGATTGTTCTACTATTTGACCAACTACAGTTGGCCTCTTATATCCAATAACTTGAAGCATAAGTCCAATAAATGCAATTGTTATACCATTTGCAAGCTTTCTTAAAAGAGTTGCCATTCCTGCATAAACGCCCTCTCTTCTCTTTTTAGTTATAATTTCATCTACATCTGCAATTTCAGGAAGGATGGACCAAGGAACTAATACAGATACAGATGTTCCAAACCCACTTAAGGCTGCAACTAAATAAACTAAAAACTTCGGAGAAGATGGATTTAAAAAGATTGAAGTAATAAGTGCAATTATCCACATTGTAAACCCAAACTTTAAAGGCGTTGTTTTGGTATATTTCTTTGCAACCTTTATGTTAATTGGCATAACTATAAGCTGTGTTATTAAGAGAGTTCCAAGTACAATTGGGAATTCATTTGGTCTTTTGATACAGCTTGTTAGATAATATATAAACAATGTTGTTAGAAAATCAACAGCTGTCTGACAGCTTATAAAGATACCAGAGTAGATTCTAAAGGATCTGTTTTTAAATACCTGAATAAGCTCCTTTAATGGGTTTTCATTGCTAATAACGTGTTCTTTTTCTTCAAAGGTTCCTTTAAATACAATAAACCAAGGAAGTGAATAGAGTATTGCAAAGGCTATACCCATAACCATATAACCTGTTTTAACGCTTGTACCAAAACTATTTACTATTATTTTTGGAACCACTCCAGCTAATATTGCAGATGCTATAGAAAAAATGAGCCTTACTCCTGTAAATGAAGTTCTTTCTTGATAGTCCTTAACCATTTCAGGAAGAATTGAGTTATAGGGTATCATAACCATTGTAAAGGCTGTATTGAAAAGTAGATATACAAATAGATAATAAGCAAAAAGGTAGTTTTTATTTATTCCAAAGGAATACCACATCATAGAGAAACTTATAAATATGGGAAGAGAGCCAAATAAAAAGTATACTCTTCTTCTACCATATTTAGATTTTGTTCTGTCTGATAAAACACCCATCAAAGGATCAGACACAGCATCCCAAATCTTTCCGATTAACATTATAATTCCAGCAAGAGCTGGATTTATAAATTCAACATCAGTTAAGTAGTTTAAAAATAGTAGGCTAATTAATAAAAATGCTCCGCCACCAAATATGTCCCCACACCCATACATCAGCTTCTTTTTAAAATTATCTTTCATAATCCCCCTCCTAAAACGTTTTCTATTGAAAACATATTAAACCTTAAAAACTTCTCTAACAAATCCTACAAGTACTTCTTATGCATTTCTTTATAGGATTTTTGTAAAAATTATTCTTTATCACTATCAAATTCTGCTTTCAAAAAAATTGCATTTAATACATCTCTGCCTAATATAATTCCAAAATAAACATAAAGACGGTAATCTTTTATTTCTACCGTCTTTACTTAATTGCCTTATTTAATTAATATGCTAAATCCTGATATAAATAGAAGAATATATGTTATCTTCATAAAAACATTTTGATTCATTTTCTTATAGAGCACTTCTCCTAAGACCATACCAAAACCAAGTGCCAATATGCTTGGTATTAAAAACCCCATAACCTCTCTACTAAACTTGCCTGATATAATTCCTTTTATAAATATAATTCCATTTAATACTATCCAAACTAAAGATAGCGTTGCCCTAAAGGTAGATTTATCCTTTAATTTGTAGGTTGCATATATAACAACAATGGGGCCTCCAACAACAAACATTCCGTGTATTATACCAGCAAAAAGAAGTATTGACGACAATACTATTTTATTGTTTATTTTGGTTTTATTATTTTGTAAAACTCCTCTAAGCGAAACAAATAGTATAAAGATACCTAAAATCTTTAAAAGAAAAGTTGGACTGTACATAGAATATAACTTCATACCAATTAAAAGACCTAATGTCATAAAAATAATTATCTTCAAAAATTCTTCCCAGCATATGTCTTTATAGGATCTTATAACTATCCATATTGATGCAAGCATTCCTAAAAGATTTAATATCTGTTTTGAGTTATCAATGCCTATTAATAAAATGGAAAAGGGCATTGCAAGTATAGTACCTGCAAACCCTGTAATTCCTTGAATTGTATTACTTATTAGTATGATTAGAAACAATAGAATAATTTTAGCTACCATAGTCATCCTTAACCATCTCTTTAAAAAGTTTTGTTACTTCTTCAAATAAATCTTTATACTTTGAAGACTTTCTATAAAATACAGCCGGTTTTCCAAAAGGAACATCTACTTCAACATATCCTCCACCAAACTCTTGTCCAGTCGGCATATGTATCCACTCATCTTGAGGTAGATATACACTCCATTTTTTAACTCCCTCTTTATATACAGGTGCAACTAATATATCTTGTCCATACATATACTGGTACTGAATATCATAGGTGTTTTTATCATCTTCATAATGCATAAATAGAGGTCTTTGAACTGGTATTCCCTCTTCTGTATTTTGTTTTACTAAATCCTTTAGATAAGGTGAGAGCTTCACATAAACACCTGTCATAAGTGCTAAATGTTCTAATGCACCGTCATCATCATAAACTTGGAAGTTTTCATCTGGTCTATTACCTTCGTGAGTTCTCATAACTGGAGTAAAGGCTGCCATCTCAGCCCATCGCAAGAAAAGTTCTTTTGTTCTTTTAAGTCCAAACAATGAAGTATATCCACCTATATCACTGTGGTGAAGACCATTTCCCATAACTGCACTTGATAGTGCACCTGGTATTACAGATGCAAGTCCATCGTGAATAGAAAAATCTACACTTTGGTCTCCCGCCCAAAGAAGTGTGCAGTATCTTTGAACACCTGTAAAACCAGCTCTCATAAAGAATAGGATTTCACCTAATTTTCCTGTCTCTTTTAGTGCTTCGTAGTTGCATCTTGCCCATATTGTTGGCCAAGCATTATGCATTATCTCTGCAGATACTCCACTTTTAAGTTTACAGTCTGTTGGGAGATATTCTCCAAAATCCGCCATCCAGCCATCTAATCCAAATTCTATTAGGTTTTTCTTTATCACACCCTTGTACCATTCAAAGGCTTCAGGATTTGTAAAATCAACTATTCCACAATAAAACTCACCAAAGTCCACAAGGTAGTCATCACCGTTAAGTTTAGTTGCCAAATATCCCTTTTCGTATGCCTCTTTATAAAGGTCTCCCTCTTTAATTAAATATGGGTTTATATATCCTAAAAATCTTATACCCTTATCCTTTAACTCCCATATCTTTTTATCTAATTCAGGATACATCTGAGGATTCCACTTCCAGTTCCAAAATAGCCTCTTTCCAAAGGAGGTTATCTTTCTTCCCTGCCAATCCTGACACCAAAGACCACTTAGTTTAACCCCTTTGTCTATGACTTTATTCATTTTTTCAATAACCCTGTCTGTTCCGCCTTGAACACCTAATATTAGCCCATTATATACCCATTCTGGTAAAAGAGGCTGTCTTCCAAAGAAGCTACTTATTTTTGATATCAACTCTATAAATGTTTCTGCTGTATCAAACATAATGTATTTTGGAATATCCCAAACTTCAAGCTCGTGATAATTTTTGTTTTTGAAATTAAAGTCCATATATGCTGTACTCTCAAGATGACAGTAGTACTTTCTCGTTGAAACAAAGGTTGGTTGAGGATAGTTTGTGTTGTAGTAATCTCCTCCAGCTTTCCCCATTACATCTGCCATCCAGGTGATATATGTGCTTTTATCTCTTCCAACCCCAGGTTCTGATGTCCAAAGGGGGAAGTTTCTCCCCCTAAGGTTAAAGTAGGACATCTGTTCCCCACAGCCGTATACCTTTTCATCCTCTTCAGCCTCAATCCTAATCCAATACCTATTTATATTTCCAGTGCTTCCTTCAAAATCAATGTATAGCCTATCTTCCTTCTCTTTAACACAAAGATTTAAGGCATAGCCATCATTACTATATAAATCTATATATATCTTTTCAGCATCTTCTTTTATACTAAAATGTTTAAGGGGTACTCTTGAAATCTTGTAATCCTGTATTTTAAAGTTTCCTCTATACATCTCAATTTCTGCCTCACCAAATCCTACATAAAAGGCAGGTTTAGAGAAGGTGTGAGTTATTAGATTTCTTCCATTATACTCTATTGAAAATCCATCTTTGTTTTGTTGAATTTTAAATACCATTAGATTCACCCCGCATTACGCCTTAACGGATTCCCCAGTTACATTCTTAACATAGCCCGCATACTTCTTATTCCATCTATCTAAGCTCAACTTAATTAGTAATAACGCAACTACTGTTACAACAAGTAGTGTTGTCCAAAATGTTGTACCAATTCCATTAACAAGTCCAATTGGTGAGAAGATTAAATAGTTAACTACTATACAATATACAAGTACAATTGATAGAGGTATTGCCCACTTCCAAGGAGTTAAATCAACAGTTCTCTTTGCCTTTGTTGGAATATATGGTTTTTCAAGTGGCTTAACAGCTCCAATTATTAACATTATAGCTATTTCTATTGCAAATAACAAACCATACATATGTATAAAGTGTAGCTTTCCAAGTGGACCAAGTACCTTAGGTGCCCAGTTGTATATACCGTATGCAATTAGGTGGAATGTTATTGAAATCTTTGGTGCAATAGCTGGTACTCTTCTTGTAAACAATCCAACAAGAACAATTGAAATCATTGGAATGTTATAAAAACCTGTAAATTTTCTTATTACGTCCCATAAGCCTTGAGGTGCAAAATGTAGTAATGGTGAAACTATAAAGGAGAATAAAGCTATAATTACACTTGCTACTTTAGCTGCTTTTATCAACTTTTCATCTGATAATTTTTCCTTTTTTAATGGTTCATAAACGTCTAATACAAGCATTGTAGCTGCACTATTAAGTAGTGAGTCAAAGGAACTATATACAGCACCTAAAAGTACAGCTAAGAAGAAACCTTGTAGTGCTACTGGTAAAAGCTTTGATACAAGCATTGGATAAGCTAAATCTGACTTTTCAAGGTTAGGGAATAAATGGAATGCAATAATACCAGGTATCATCATCATAAGTGGAACTAATAATTTAAAGAAACCTGATAAAATAACTCCCTTTTGACATTCTGCCAAGTTCTTAGCTCCAAGTGCTCTCTGAATTACATATTGGTTTGTTCCCCAATAGAATAGGTTTGCAAAGATCATTCCTGTAAATATTGTTGCAAAGGGAACTGGGTCCTTTACTGAACCTATTGCGTTAAGTTTATGTGTTTGAGTTGTTACAAGTATTCTAACTCCTTCAACAAAACTTCCTTTTCCTAATGCAATAAACCCTAAAACAGGCATCAATATACCTATTATCAAAAGACCTATACCTGTTATAGTATCTGAAATTGCAACTGCCTTAAGTCCTCCAAATATAGCTATTATTGCACCTATTATACCTATTACTAAAATTGTTAAAACTAATGCTTGGAAGTATGTAATGTTAAATAGCTTTGGTATATCAAATAATCTTAATACTGCAATTGAACCTGAGTATAGAACTGATGGAATTGTGATTAGACCATAACCTAACATAAATAAAATAACTGAATACCTTCTCATACCGTCATCATATCTTGATTTCAAAAACTCTGGAAGTGTTGTAAATGCTCCTGCTAAATATCTTGGCATAAACACAAGTGCACTTATAATAATCGCAAAACCTGCTGTAACTTCCCAAGCCATACCTGACATATTTGCCTTATGAGCATTACCGCTTAATCCAATGAGTTGCTCAGCAGAAAGATTTGTTAAAAGCATTGAACCTGCTATAAATATACCTGTTAAACTACTACCTGCTAAAAAATATCCTTCTTTATCATTAACATCTCCCTTTGTCTTAAGATAAGAAATCCATAAAACAAGTCCCATAAAAAATGCACACGATATTAATATGAAAATTATTTGTCCTAATGACATATTTATCCCCCTTTAATATTTTAATTCATAATTAATTCCTATAAGCCCTCTGTGGGCTCCCCTACTTATTAAATCCTGCCTATCCCCGTGTGCTATTATCCACTTATTTTTCATAAAAAGTAACCTTTCTTCTCCTACCCCCTCTCCCTGTTTTATTATTGGTGTGTTTGTTCCTTTTGGCAATATTACAACACACTTAAAACCATCATCATTAACTTTGCAGGGTGCAAAGTGCATTGTAGTTGAATATATTTCTACTGCCGTACCCCTTGGTAAATAAAATGCCTTCACACTCTTTGTATCTAAATTTAATCCATCCATATCAAAAATCCTTGCAAGGAAGAGCACTAAATCAGTTACCGCTACATTAACTTCACTTCCCTTGTGATATTCAAGGGCATTTAACTTTGAGTTATTTCCATTGCAGTACCCTATTTGTATATCCATAAAACCAAAAATACCCTCTTGAACCCTATCCTTTATACTTAATGCCTCCATATCCTCGCAAGAAGCAACGTAAATATTACTTTCACTTGGAACAAGGGTTTTTGTATCCATATAGTTTATAACCTCACTAAAATCATACCCCTCTAAAACCCTTCCATAATCCTTAAACTCTTTATCAAAAACACTATATATATTAAAATCGTTTTTCCTATTTAATTCATCCAACATATTATCCCCTCACTCTATAACCTCAAAACCTTGAAGACTTGCAAACTTTTTAAACACATCAACATAATCTCCATAAATCATAGCAACGTGGTGTGCTATTCCCTTTGATGTTACTATGTTTAAAATGTCTTTTATGTGTTTATCAAATCTAACCTTTGCATAGGTTCCCTTAAGTTCCTTCTCCATTGGCATAGCCTGTCCTTTTTCTATAAATACCCTTGTTTTACCTCTTGCAGAATCTATACGCATTATAGTTACTTCCCCTGATTTCATTACAAAGTCTGCTGTTACTCCCTTTCCTCCTGCAAAGTATGTATCAAGGCTTCTTACACTCTTTCCATCCCAAAGCCCTGCTGGTGCCACACCACAGTGCCACATTAGTGCATAATCTTCCTCCATATTTACCTGTGAAAGGTCTGCTAAAAATGGTCTATCTCCTCCTGCTGCCTTTATTGAATACATAGAGAGTGCCGCCTCAACATCACCCTCACAGGCAGTTATATACCCCATATCTTGAAGTATTGACATTGCTGCACAGGGTGAAATCCCATAGGTTGCTGCAAATTCTGGCCAACACCTTACAGCGATTGCATCTAAACTGTTGTTATTCATAAACTTCTTTGCTGACTCAACAAGAAATGCAACCTTTCTAACCTGCTCCTCTGTAACGCCTGAACAATCAAATAGCTTTTTCACGTTTTCTATAGATTCTTCAAGCTCTTCTTTACCTACCTCATTTGAATACATATCAACAATTTCATAGTGGTCCACTAAAACACCTGTAGTTTTGTAGGTTGAGAGAGGTTCTGTTCCTAAGTTGAAAAATCCGTGGGCATTATAGCCTACTAATCCTATGTGTGCACTCTCAAGAGATTTTTTCATTCTAAGTGCATCTATCCACTTATTATCTATTGTATCAGATACTATGCACATAAAATTGTCGCATCCTGACTTGTATAAATTTGATGCATTTAAATTTACACCACAAACCGAATTAAGTCTTATCTTGCCTCCGTTGTAAGGTAGTTCATTAAATGCCCAAAGTAAAATAGGTTTTCTTATTTCTTTATTTAAAATAAGTGCTAAGTGTCCAAGATGGAAGGTTCCACTTATTATCACAAGCCCATCTACTCCAAAAGATGATATTATTTGTGCTGCTTTTTTCGCATCCTCTATTTCAATAACCAAATCCTCTATAAAACACCAATCAACATTTTCTATCTTTTTTAATTCTTCCATCCTTTGCTTATAAATTTCATAGGCTGCATTGTAATCGAAGGTTTTTCTTGCAAGGCAAACAACACCTATTTTTACATTATGCTTCATTATCCTCACCGTCCTTTTCTTCATTTGAAACAATTAAGTAAGTTGCTGAAAAGTCCTTATCAGAATAGTTTTCTACTGCCTTATCATAGATGTCCTTAACAAGATTAAACCCTGGCAGATTAAGTCCTAAATTCTTCATCATACTAAAGGCAATATTTACATCCTTGTGCATATTTGCAACCGAAAAGGCTGTTGTAAAATCTTTATTTATAATAGCCTTATGTTTTGTATCAAGATAAAAGTTTTGTCCTCCTCCATAGGATATAGCTTCAACCACGTCATTTAAGTTCATACCAAGCCTCTTTGCAAAAACGAACATCTCATTTACACTGTTTTGTATCTGTGCAACCAGCATATTATGAATTATTTTCATATTAAGTCCCATTCCATTGCTACCAAGGTAGATAATATTGCTTCCCATACAGCTAAGGTAAGGTTTTACTCTTTCATAGGCCTCTTTATCTCCACCTACATATATACCTAAAGTACCTGATATTGCCGCAGCCTTTGACTTTACAACTGGTGCATCAAGCATAACTGCTCCTTTTTTTTCTACTTCCTTTGAAATTTCCCTTGATACCTCTGGCTCAATTGTACTCATATCAACCCAAATCTGTCCTTCTTTTAAATGAGGAATAAGTTCCTTTGCAACCATCCTTACGTGTTCACTCTTTGGAACCATAGAAAAAATTACTTCACAGTTTTTGGCTATATCCTCAATCTCTTCTGCTGCTATTCCACCCTTATCTACAAGCTTTTGGATTTTAGATTTATCAACATCATATACATAAACTATTTGTCCACTCTTTTTAATTAGATTCTCACTTATTGACTCTCCCATTATTCCAAGCCCTATAAAACCTATACTCAAGCTTATTCCCCCTTTTCTGTGTTATCCCAAGCATCCTTGAATATATTTAGTCCATAGTCTGTAAATGGATGATAGAAACTTTCTTTATAAACTGCAAAGCCACAGGTTACTATATCTGCTCCCATCTTTGCTGCATCAACTATCTGCTTACCATTTCTTACTGCTGCTACAATTATCTCTGTTTCAAAATTGTAGTTTCTATAAATATCCACTATATCTTTAATATACTGTGATGTATCTTCACCTGAGCTCTCCTTCCAACCTATAAAAGGAGAAACAAATTTTGCTCCTATCCTTCCCGCTTGAATTGCCTGTGATGGAGTAAATACTAATGTAACGTTTGTTCTAATTTTCATCTCCTCAAGGCTTTTTGCTGCAATAAGCCCTTGTTCTGTGCAAGGTATTTTTATAACAAAGTTTTTGCTAAATTGTGCTATCTTCTTAGCCTCCTCTATCATTTCCTTTGAATCTGTTATATGTGGATTTATTTCAACTGATATAGGAAAATCCTTGCCTTCAAATTCTTCTGCAAGCTCCTTAATAACTGTTAAAAATGGTTTTCCACTTGCCTGTATGTGTCTTGGATTTGTTGTAACACCGTTTATCCCCCAATTTTTATAGGCATATCTTATTTCCTCTATCTTTGCACTATCTAAAAAGTATTTCATTTTAACCCCTCCAATTGATTAATTGTGTTAATTAATTAATTTCATTATAAATTATATTTTTATATCATTCAATAATATTCTTAATTTTCTTGAAATTTTAATTAATAAAATAAGTGGGTATCTTATAAATACCCACCATTAGATATAAATCTATTTACAATTATAGAGATTGGCCCTATTTCCTCTAAATGTCCATTATTTTGACTCCTCTGAAGCTTTTCTATTACCGAATAGTCCTTTATCTTGTCTATAAAAATATTTTTTATCTTATCAATAATCAAATCCTTTTCAAACATAGAACCATATAAAATTATTCTACTTGGATCAAGCAAACTTATATAATTTTCAAGGGATACAGAGAAATAATATAGTGCTTCATCAACTATTTCTGTAACCCTATTATCCTTTAATTCATACGCCATAAGTACAGTATCTTTGTTTATATTTTTAATATCTCCATAGGTTATATCGTATAAAATAGGTGTTGTATCTTTGCTATATATTTTTTGAATTTTATCGCCTACTGCCCACATTGAGGATATTGTTTCAAGACAACCATATTTCCCACATCTACACTCTAATCCATTTGGATAAACTATAGTGTGCCCTATCTCACCTGCTCTGCTGTTATAGCCTGAATAAATCTTATTATCAATTATTATTGCTGAACCAACTCCAAATCCATATTTTATGAATAGTAGGCTTTCTTTATTAGTATTATCCTTTGAAGATAATATTTCCCCTAACGCCAATGTCCTTACGTTATTATCAACATATACCTTCATATTAAGGCTCTTTTCTAATTCTTCCTTTATAGATATGTTTTTTTCAATTATTCCAAAGGAATTTTTACTAACTCCTAAAGCAGAGTCAACTTCTCCTATAATTCCAACACCAACACCTAAGATATAATCCTTGTCTATTGAATTTCTGTTTAATATTATATCTACTCCATCTTTTATAATTTTCACTATCTTCTTATATCCAACACCTTTTTTTATAGGAACCTTATAAACATCAACTACATTTAAATTAAGCTTTCCTAATGTAATTATTATATCTGGCTGTTCAATACAGATGCCTATTACATATTTATAGTTATAGTTTATATCTATATTTATTTCCTTCCTTCCAGCTCTTTTTGTATCCTCAACCTCACCAAGTTCTATAATTAAACCTTCCTCTATCATTTCCTTTACATTTACCGTAATTGCGGCTGATGTCAAACCAATAAGTTCTGCTATTCTCTTTCTTGACATTTGTCCACTATTATATAGAGTCTTTAAGATTTCCCCCCTGTTTATAATTTTTATACTCTCCATATTTCTACCCTTTGTGTCCATAGTTCTCCTCCCCTATTAGGTCAATTCCAATAAATGGCTCAATTCACATTTCACATGGGTGGCACTTTAAAGCCCTTACCCCTTACTTCTGCTGCATCTATAACTGTTATAAAGGCTCTGTTATCTATTTCAAGTATTTTTGCCTTTACCTTTTCAAGCTGATTTAAGGTTACTATACAGTATATAACCTTCTTTTCGTTATTTGTATATGCACCTTCTCCATAAAGATATGTTATACCTCTATGAATATCGTTTATTATATAATCTGAAACTTCTTTTACTTTATCTGTTACTATAAGGAGCATCTTTTCGTTATTTATACCCTTTAATGTTTTATCAAGTATTTTGGATGATACATACATAGATATTAAGGTATAAAGAGCTGTTTGAATTGAACTTAACATACTGCCAAGCATAACTACAAATATATTTATTCCAAAGGATAGAGTTGATATATTAATGCCTAATCTTTTCTTTGTAGCAACGGCAATTATATCTGTACCTCCCATTGAACCTTTGTTTTTAAGTGCAATTCCAACACCAAGTCCATTAAATACTCCCCCATAAATACAGGATAACAAAATATCATTAATGTGTATATATTCTCTTATACCCTTTGTTAATGTTAAGAATAATGATAGAAAGGCTACTCCAAATATACTTAATACTGCAAATTCCTTGTCCACTTCCTTTTTGCCGTATAGAAAAATTGGAATGTTAAGAAGTAGTACAAAAACTCCAGACGGAACCTTTGTTATATATTGAAGTAGTATAGCTATACCTGATACTCCTCCACTTAAGAGTTTATGGGGTATAATAAAGGCATTAATACCTACTGCTGATATTAGGCACCCTAATGCAATAAAAAATATTCTTTTTAATATAGTTTTAAAATTCATCTCTCCATCTCCCTAAACCTTTTTAAGATATTCTATGCAATAAATTATAGCATTTAGTTCTTTTAAGGTGTATGAATTTAAAAATATTTCATAAATATTTAAATAACGCTTGTGTTATATCAAATAGTATGTTATAGTTAATCTATATTCAAAAGTCAATATAATTTCCTCTTAGGAAAGTATCTTGAGCTCTTGAATAAAAAATATATTTTCCTTAGGAGGAATAGGTAATGGATAAGAATTTAGTATGTAAAGATTGTGGAAAGAATTTTATTTTCACAGAAGGAGAACAAAATTTCTACAGGGAAAAGGGATTCCAAAACGAACCACAAAGATGCCCAGACTGTAGAAGAGCAAGAAAATCAGAAAGAATGGATAACAGAAGATTTTCAAGATAAATAAATGGAGAGCAAATGCTCTCCATTTTTTATAATTACTACAATCAATATTCTTCCCCAAATATTGCTACATACTGTCTTTCAGCTTTAAATGCTCTGCCGTCCCACTTTAATACTGTTTCTACAAAACCTAATCCATCTGCTCCATATCTTCCTGACACACCTTGAAATGCATAAAGTTCTAAAATTCCATCTCTTTCAAAATCAATAGGATAAAATCCACCAAGCGGTCTTACAAAGCCTTCTATTGGTTCCTTTAACTTACCGTTTTTATCGTATATTTCAGATAAATACTCTTTTCCTTTATACTGTATATCTAATGTATATCTATAGCCTAATATTTTACTGATAACATCTACCCTATAATTATCCCTGTAAATTACACTATACTCATACTCTTCATTAAACCTATCTGAATCAAACATCTTTTTCAAATCGTTGTTTAGGAAGGAATAAACATAGCTATATATTGTTCCTCCACTTCCACCTGTATCTATTGTAATTAATATTTGGTCTACCTTATCCTTTGTAAAACTTCCAAGAAAAATAGTTGGGTTATACCCCGCATTGTTTTCTAA
>JAOAAJ010000028.1 GCA_026418935.1 Caloramator sp.
AAAGTTGCATAACAAAATTTAACAATAGTATTTTACCATAAGGGGACTTTTAACCCCTAAGATTGGATAAATATTGCTACGCATTTATATTTGTCCATAACTGGTAATTTGATTTTTAAAATTGCCTATCTAAAGTTATTATTTAAATAATAAATATAAGAATTTGTTAACAGATAATTATCTGCAAAAATTAGTAGCAAACAGAACAATAATAGAAGGCGAAATGGCAGCAAGAGACTTTAATTGCACTTTAAAAGTAAAAGATATAAATTTAAATTTAACAGAAAATACAACTGAAAGAAGAACTTATGATTTTACAGTAAAACTAAATGTAAAGTATTCTGATGGTATTGAAAAGGAAGTATTTCAAACTGGAGTGATTAAATTAATAAAATTAGAAAACAAATGGAAGGTCGATGGATTTATTATTAGGGATGGAGAGCTGTATAAAATGGTAAGTAGATAAAAAATATAATAATAAATAGAAACAAGTTTCGTCAACTTATTGATTTTTGATGAAACTTGTTTTTTTAGTTACTTTTTTGTCAAAAGCAAGAAGGAATTCTTAAGAAAATATAGAATATTTGTAATATACATTATAATTCATATAAGATGAATTGTATTTTGTCCTATTGTAACAGTTATTTTCATAAATTTATTATGGAGGTGTAGGTGTATGAATACCTATAAAATTATTGAAATAAAAGAAAGCGTTTTCTCTAATAATGATAGACAAGCAGATTTATTGCGGGAAGAGTTGAAAAATAAGAAAACATTTTTATTAAATCTTATGTCATCACCAGGTTCGGGTAAAACTACAACAGTTTTAAGAACAATTGAGGCATTAAAGGATGAAATGAAGATAGGCGTTATGGAGGCAGATATTGATTCTGATGTTGATGCAAGCTTAGTTGCAAAAACTGGAGCAAAGGTTATACAGCTACATACAGGTGGAATGTGCCACCTTGATGCTGATATGACAAAACAAGGAATAGATGCACTTGAAGCAGACGGACTTGATTTAGTTATACTTGAAAACGTAGGAAATCTTGTTTGTCCAGCAGAATTTGATACAGGTTCATCAAAAAATGCAATGATTTTAAGTGTTCCAGAGGGAGATGACAAACCATTAAAGTATCCTCTTATGTTTTCTGTTGTAGATGTTCTTTTAATAAATAAGATTGATGCGATGTGCATATTTGATTTTGATATTGAAAAGGTAAAGGAACGTGTTAAAAAATTAAATCCAAACATAAAGGTTATACCAATCTCTGCAAAGACAGGAGAGGGATTTGACGAATGGATTGATTGGTTAAAAAAAGAGGTAAAGGCTTGGAAGGAATGATTTATTAAGGGGGATAAAAGTATGGTTAAAGAAAAGGTTCTGGATTTAGCAAACAAAATAAGTATGACAAAACGTGGGGCAAAAAACGAAATTACACCAAATGACCCAGAGTACAAGATATTAGAACCAGTAGTTACGGAGGAGATGGCAGAGGTAGGACTGTGTCTTGAACTTAGAAAACCACAAAGTGCAGAAGAAATCAGTAAAAAATGTGGAAAACCTTTAGAAGAGACAGAAAGACTATTGTGGGAATTAGCAAAAGCTGGAGCAGCCTTTGTAAATAAAATTGATGGGGTGGATAAGTTTTGGCATGAAATATGGGTTCCAGGTCATATGGAGATGATAGTTAACAACAGAGAAAATGCAAAAAAGTATCCTCAACTTGGTAGAGCCTTCGATGAGTATGGTAAAAAGAAGGGACCAGTTGCGGCAGGCAATGTTCCAGTAGGTCTTGGTCCTATGCGTGTAATTCCTATAGAACACGCGATTCAAGGTGAAACAAGAAGAGCTTCTTTTGAAGAAATATCAAAATATTTAAATGAAAATACTATTTTTTCAGTTTCCGACTGTTCCTGTCGTACAGCAAGAGAGGCAATGGGAGAGGGATGCGGACATTTAAAGGAGGATATGTGTATTCAACTTGGACATGCAGCTGAATACTATATAAGAACCGGAAGAGGAAGGCAGATTACTCATGAAGAAGCCTTTGAAATAATAAAAAGAGCAGAGGAAAATGGATTGATGCACTGTATTCCAAATACAGATGGACCAGGAAAAACCCACGCTATCTGCAACTGTTGTGGATGCGGATGTTTTGCAGTAAGAATTGCAAATATGTTTGTAAATCCTGATATGGTGCGTTCAAACTATGTTTCACAGGTTGATAAAGATAAGTGTGTTGCCTGCGGGGAATGCGTAGAAAACTGTCCAACAAATTCCTTAAAACTTGGTCAGAAGTTATGTTCAAAAAAGCCTATTCCAGAAATTAAAAGAGAACTTCCTTATGATACAGAATGGGGACCAGATAAGTGGAATGTGGATTATCGTATAAATAGAAGGGTTGTTTTAGAGACTGGTTCAAGCCCATGTAAGGCAGAATGCCCAGCCCACATTGGTATTCAAGGCTACATAAAGTTAGCAGCACAGGGAAGATATACAGAAGCCCTTGAGCTTATAAAACAGGAAAATCCTTTCCCTGCAGTATGTGGACGCGTATGCCCAAGGTACTGTGAATCAGCTTGTACAAGAGGAGATATAGATGATCCTGTTGCAATAGATGAAATTAAAAAGTTTATCGCAGAACAGGATTTAAATAAAGAAAGAAGATATATTCCTAAAAAGAGACATAACTATGGTAAAAAGATTGCAGTAATAGGAGCAGGTCCTGCGGGATTATCTTGTGCTTATTATCTTGCTATAGATGGTTATAAAGTTACTGTATTTGAAAAAGAAAAGGTATTAGGAGGTATGTTAACGCTTGGAATACCATCCTTTAGACTTGAAAAGGATGTTGTAAATGCTGAAATAGATATTTTAAGAGAATTGGGCGTGGAGTTTAAAACAGGTGTTGAAGTTGGTAAGGGCATTAAGTTAGATGATTTAAGAAAACAAGGTTTTGAAGCCTTCTATATAGCAATTGGTGCACAGGCTGGACGAAAACTTAAGATTGAAGGAGAAGAAGCAGAGGGAGTAATAACTGGTGTTGATTTCTTGCGTAGTGTAAATTTAGGTGACCTTAAAAATCTAAATGGAAATGTTGTTGTTATAGGTGGAGGAAACGTTGCAATAGATGTTGCAAGAACAGCAGTAAGGATTGGAGCTACTAATATTTCAATGTATTGTTTAGAAAAGAGGGAAGAAATGCCAGCACTTAAGGAGGAAATTGAGGAGGCAGAATCAGAGGGAATTGTTATTAATAACTCTTGGGGTCCAAAACGTATTCTATCTAAAAATGGAAGAGTTGTTGGTGTTGAGTTTAAAAAATGTATTTCTGTATTTGATGAAAACAACAAGTTTAATCCAAAATATGATGAAAATGAAACAATGGTAGTAGAGGCAGATTATGTGCTCATTTCAGTAGGTCAAGCAATTGATTGGGGAGGACTAATTGAAGGAACTAAAATTGAGCTTAATCCAAATAATACAATAAAGGTTGACCCAGATACTTACCAAACAGGTGAAAAGGATGTATTTGCAGGAGGAGATATTGTAACAGGACCTAAATTTGCAATAGATGCAATAGCAATGGGAAAAGAAGGAGCAATATCAATACATCGTTTTGTACATCCTGGACAGAGCTTAGTACTTGGTAGAACAAAGAGAAATTATAAGCCTTTTGATAAAGAAAATATTGTACTTGAAGGTTATGACAGAATGCCAAGACAAAGACCAGTACATGTGGATGGAGATAAGGCAAAGGAAACATTAAGGGATTTACGAGGAACATTTACAGAAGAACAGGTAAAGAGGGAAACAGAGCGTTGTTTGAGCTGTGGTGCAACAGTTGTTGACGAGTTTATGTGTATAGGATGTGGACAGTGTGTAACAAAATGTAAGTTTGATGCAATTAAGCTTGTTAAAAAATACGATGCACAAAACCCAGAATTTAGCAAAATGAAACCTACAATAGTAAAATATGCTCTAAAGAGAAAGATAAGAATTACTCTTAAAAAACCTATAAAATATATGAAGTCTGTATTTACAAGAAGAAAATAAAGTTAGTTTATATAGGGTTGGCTTAATGAGCACAGTGGCTTATATATCTGTTGTTCAAGAATAAACTTTAAAATAATAGTATATTAAATATTGTCGCCAGCATAAAAGTTGGCGACAATATTATAATTTTAAATTTTTTAAAGAGGTGTTTAAATGCATGAATTAGGTGTTATAATTGAAGTTGTTAAATATGTTGAGGATTTTGCAAAGAAAAATAAGCTTACAAAAATAGATACGCTTGTTCTACAAATAGGAGAGCTTTCGGCTATGATTCCAAGATATATTGAAGCTTGTTATCCAGCTGCGGTAGATGGAACAATGCTTCAGGACACAAAACTAAAAATTGAAATTCTACCTGCAAACGCAATATGTAAAGAGTGTAGCAATGTATTTAATGTTATTCAAAATGACAAGGTGTGTCCAAATTGTAAAAGTGAAGTTTGGGAGCTTCTTTGTGGAAAGGAGTTTATGATCAAGGAAATTGTAGCCTATTAAAGTAGGTATTACCCCCTCCTATAGGTGTTAAATTTTATTAATAAAAATGCAGTATCTGAATAGTTTTTTTATTTAAAATTCAATTGCAAAATATTTAGAAAATAAAATATTAACTGTAACTTTTTATAATTGAATATAGCAAGTTTTTTTATTCAAAAATAAGTATTTTGCATCTAAGTTTCTAATTATGTTGAATCAATTTAAAGTATATTATTCAATAATCAAAATAATAAGAAAAATAAAAATATAAAAACTTTTTATAGAATTATTGCGGATGCTGTCGAAATGTGTATAATAGTATTTGTGTGATGAACAAATAAGAAAAAATACCTAAGGAGGGGGACAAACAATGGCATCAAACAAGAAGCCAACAGGAAAACTTACACTGGTATCATTAATTCTTATGATCTTTACTTCAGTGTACGGATTTAACAACATTCCAAGATCATTCTACAAGATGGGATACGCTGCTATTCCATGGTACATTCTATCAGGAATAACATTCTTCATTCCTTTTGCATTTATGATGGCTGAATATGGTGCGGCTTTTAAGAATGAAAAGGGTGGAATTTATTCTTGGATGGAAAAATCAGTAGGACCAAGATTCGCATTTATAGGTACATTTATGTGGTATGTTTCATACATCATTTGGATGGTTAACGTATCACAAGGTATGTGGGTTCCTTTCTCAAATGCTATATTTGGTAAGGATACAACAAAGGACTGGGTAATCTTAGGATTATCAGGACCAAAGCTACTTGCAGTACTTGGTATATTATGGATAGTATTCGTAACTTACATCTCAACAAAGGGTCTTGACAAGATAAAGAAGATTACATCACTTGGTGGTTCAGCAGTTGCAGCACTAAACATAGTTCTATGGATAGGTGCAATAGCAATACTTATATTAAATAAGGGACAACTTGCTCAACCAATTGAAGGACTTCAATCATTTACTCAATCACCAAATCCAAAATTTGCAGGAAATATGATGGCAGGACTTGCATTCATAGTTTACGCAATATTTGCATACGGTGGTATTGAAGCAGTTGGTGGTCTTGTTGACCAAACTGAAAATGCTGAAAAGACATTCCCAAAGGGAGTTGCTATATCAGCAGCAATAATATCAATTGGTTACTCAATGGGTATATTCCTTGTTGGTATATTTACTAACTGGACAAATGTTATAAACCAAGAAGGCGTTCACTTAGGAAACGCAGGTTATGTTGTTATGACAAACCTTGGTATAGAATTTGGTAAAGCTATAGGTGTAAGTGAAGCTACAGCTATGGCAATGGGAGCAGGAATTGCAAGATTCGTTGGTATATCAATGTTCTTAGCTCTAATGGGAGCATTCTTCACACTAACATATGCACCACTTAAGCAAATGATAGAAGGTACACCAGCTGAACTATGGCCAGGTAAGATGGGCGAAGTTAAGGATGGTATGCCAATATATGCGATGTGGGTACAAGCAGGTATAGTTGTTGTTATGATAGCTCTACTTGCAGTTGGTGGAGATTCAATGTCAAAGTTCTTCGATATACTTGTTGCGATGACTAACGTTGCAATGACTCTACCATATATGTTCCTATCAGGTGCATTTGCTCCATTTAAGAAGAAGACAGAAATACAAAAGCCATTTGAAGTGTTCAAGAGCTATAATAGTGCACTATTTGCATCAATAGTTGTAACACTAACTGTTGGATTTGCAAACTTCTTTACAGTACTTGAACCAGCATTAGCTGGAGATATGAAGACTACAATCTGGTCAGTTGCAGGACCAATATTCTTCTCAGTAGTAGCATTTATAATGTACTATGTATATGAGAAGAAAACTGAAGCAAAGAAAGCAGACAAGGCTGCATAATATATGAATATATAAAGAGGCTGTATCAACAGCCTCTTTATTAATAGGGGCTAAAAAATAAGTGGCATAAAAGCCACTTATTTTTTACTTAGCTTTTCAATATATGCATCGTTTAGAGCCTTTAGTGTTGAAGCATCAACTGTTCCAGTTGGATTTAATCCAACACTTTTTTGGAAGGCCACAACTCCGTTGTAGGTCTTACTTCCAAATATTCCATCTATAGTTCCTACATTATATCCTAAGAATGTTAGTGCAGACTGAATTTGAGCTACATCGCTTCCCTTCATACCCCAATATATAGGTAACTTTGATACTTTAACAGGTTCTTCGTTTACATTAAACCTAAATTCCTTTATGTCCTCAACATTGTCTGATAAATTATCCTTTACATAGATTTTTAACAGATATTCTCCGCTTTTTTCTGGCGTAAATGAATGATAATTATCGTCTATAAAGTCTGTTTGAGAAATTAAACTATTATCTTTATATATTTCATACCTAAATTTTAAACCTAAATCACTTCCTTCAAGAACAGAAACCTTTAAATCTATTTTCCTTTTTTCAAAGGCTGGATTAGTTATTTCTACTTTTTCTATGGATGGTCTATTAAATACTGTGAATGTAATTTCTCTTGAATCATCCTTTTCATTTATTGATATTAAGTCCTTTGCACTAACGATAACCTTATATTCTCCCTTTTCGTTAGGAGTGAATTCTATTTGACTTTCTGGGTTATATTGTGTTTCTGAAACTAATGTATTATCTTTTAGTATTTTGAAGCTATATAGGTAATTGCCTGTTCCACCTAAATTTGTTGTGCTTATAGTTACTTCTTCCTGTGGGAATAATTTTGTTTTATTAATACTAATTGAATCAATTACTACAGATGGGTAAACTATAGCTTTAACTTCTTTTATGTCGTCATAGTTTGAATTTGTTAGCTTGTCCTTCATATATGTTTTTAAAGTATATTCACCTTCATATTTAGGTATAAAAGTGTATGTGCTGTTTTCTTGGTATTCTGAAGACTCTATTAAAATATTATCTTTATATATTTCAAACCTATATAAATAACCTGTGTTTGAGCCTCCGCTTGATACTGCGGAGATTTTGATTGGTTGGTTTACGATGCTCTTCTCTTTATCGATATTTATTTGTGTTATTTTAGGTAAAAGGCTACTTGTGTAGCTTCCGTGGTAGTAAAATGATAGTATTTCTCTGAAGGTTTGTCCAGCACTTGCACGGTTTTTAGCCCCAATTTGGCTAAGTCCTACTGCATGTCCATTTCCTTTGCCTGTAAAGCTATACACGTCAGTATTTGCATTATAAATTAGGTTATATAATGAACTTGGTACTGAAAAGGCTGTTCTTGTTCTTGACTTTGTTAAAGTAACCTTCTTTATAGCACCTGATATATCCTTGTATAGTACATCAAGTGTAGCTACTCTTCCGCTTTGATACCTTGTTATGCTTGATAAATCAAGCTTAATAAATGTATCTGTTTGGGATATAATACCTTTTTGCTTTAATAGAGTGTTTAATTGCGAAGATGTATAGTTTATTGTTTCAGG
The DNA here is from genome assembly GCA_026418935.1 of Caloramator sp. GTDB lineage: Bacteria > Bacillota > Clostridia > Clostridiales > Caloramatoraceae > Thermobrachium. Next base: position 7,997 of record JAOAAJ010000028.1, read on the forward strand.
CTTCCACGCTTCGTTATCAAATTCATCAGGTTTTACAACAAAGTAAGGAAGTGGTGAAGACCAAACATTTTCTGTAGCTTCTGTGTAGCCTCCATTGCTTGCAGAATAAAAGGCTTGTACAAGAGTTTCGTTGTATAGCTGAACCTGACCACGTGTTTCATCAACAGCCCTTATGACATATTTAAGTTTGTCATTATATCCTCCATATACTTGGCATTCAATTGTGTCATTTAAATCAAAACCCAGTGTCTTATAAAGATTAAGATTAGAAAGTGTATAGTTTCTTGCTGCAACGGCCTGTGCCTTTAGTGCTTCAATTGGGAAGTAATCTGACATTTCAAATCCTACAACTCCTTTTAGATAGTCTTCTATAAAGAGGGAGTTAATAGGGAATATTTTGCTGTCAATTATCTTAAATTTAAAATCACCTTGATATTTGTTTGTTGTTGTTCCACTTTGTATTGTTAAAAGTGCAGTATTGTAATCTACAGGATAAAGATTAATTTCATCAAAGAGTTGGCCTCTAAATAATATCTTTGTTCCACTAATTGTCAATGAAAAGGACGAACCAGAAGTGAGTATTTCGTTATTAAAAGTATAATCGCCATTAAGTATAATTGTCATATTAGTGTTTGCAATACTTTTTAGACCTATTCTAATTTTGTTAAAGTATGAGCTATTGGTGTAGGCCTTAGACGGAGAGGTGGAGTAGGTTAAGGCTGTAAAAAATAAAATAAGGGATAGTAATAGAGATAGTACCTTTTTCATATGTTACCTCCTTTATGTTGATGTTTATTTAATTATCGATGAATTTTTTAATACTATTTATTATTAAAATAGAGGGATTATAAGAATTATGTTCCAATTCGATTATATTTGACAAAATACGATATTAGTAATATCATAATATTGTATTATTGTGATATAGGAGGTATAGTATGAAAAAGGCGGTTGATTTTCATAGAGAAGGTTATAACTGTGCAGAAGCAGTTATAAAATCTGCAAACGAAAAATTCAATTTAGATATTCCAGTGAATTTAGGGAGTGCCTTTGGCGGAGGAATGGCAGTAGGAAATACCTGTGGAGCAATAACTGCTGCAGCTGTAGTTTTAGGATATTTAAAGGGAAGAAAGGATGCTGGGGAAAGAAATGAAGCAAGGGCTCCAATGAGGGAAATTATGAAGAATGTTAAAGAGACTTACGGAACAGACAACTGTCTTCAACTAAAGAAAAATGGTGTTTCTTGTGATGAAATTATTGATTATATAGATAATTTGCTTGAAGATGTAAAATAGTGTAAAAAATTTACGTTGTCAAATATAGATAGAAAAGATGCTAATTTTATGGCTTAGTGTGTAAAAGCAGGTGCAAATAATATATATGTTTCTACATATAAATCGACACCTGCTTTTATTATTTTTTGAAGTAAAATACAATTTGCTTTTTTAGAATGTTTAGAAATATAATATAATTAGATTTTGACTAAAAGTAGGTGAGACGCCATGAGAAATTTTGTATTTTTATTAAGAACAGTAGTTACAGGATTGTTTACAGGGGTAGCATTTGCAATTCCACTTGGTCCTGCAGGTTTAGAATCAATAAAAAGGACTGTAAATAGTGGCCTTAAACAGGGACTTTTGGTTGCCTTTGGGGCAGTTTTGGCAGATGCCTTTGATATTTTATTTATTAATATTGGTCTTTTTAATTTATTAAACCAAAACAAAAGAACAGAAGGTATATTTTTTATTATATGTGGTCTTCTTATTTTATTTTTTGCTTATCAGGATATTAAAAATTACAAGAGTAGTAGGGATGAAAATATAAAAAAGTATGATTCAAAACCTATTTTGAAGGGGTTTATAATAGCCTTCACAAATCCAATGACACATTCCTTTTGGTTAACTATAAGTGGAACGCTTATACATAGGTTTAGTGATATGAAGCCTATATACTATTATATATTTTTGATATTTATTATACTTGGAATGTTCCTTTGGTTTGTATTTTTGAATTTAGCGGCATTAAAGGGAGTTCAAAGATTAGAAAACACAAAAAACAATGAAATGGTTGAGAAACTAACAATAGTAATAATGATTTTGATTGGTATTGGTTTTATTGTGTTTGGTCTTTATAATTTAAAATTTATATAAGGGTGATTAAATGAAGGGTAGTATAAGATTAGAAATTAAAACGAAGGACACAATAGGAATAACTCTTAAGATACTTGAAAAACTTTATGAAATGAAAATAGATTTAAGGGCTGCAGAGGTATTTTCCAAAAAGGTGTGTATTAAAATAGATGAAATATCAAAGGAGAGGCTTGAACAGTTAATAGAAAAAATATGTGAAATTGAAGAGGTTTTAAGTGTTGATGAAGTTGAACTATTATCTTATGAAAAAAACGAAAGAAAGCTAATTGCAATTATTGATGCTGTGGATGAGGGAATACTTGCAGTAAATAAGGATTATAAAATTGAGATATTCAATAGATACTGTGAAACACTTTTTAAATATAATAAGGATGAAGTTATTGGAAGTGATGTTAGAAGAATTATAAATAAAGATGCACCTATGTTTAAACTATTTAAAGATGGAGTCCCATATGATAATGTTGAGCAAATAGTAGATAGAGGAGACTTTAAAATACATTATTTAACATCAGGAAGGCCAGTATTAGATGATTTAGGTAATACAATTGGTGCTGTGGCTTCAATAAAGGATATTAATAAGGCTATGGAACTTGTTGAGGTAGTAAATACAATAAAGGATGGAGCTTTTTCAGAAATAATAGGAAAAAGCAATAAAATGGAATATGTAAAAAGAATTGCAACTTCAGTTGCTAAAACAACCTCTACAGTTTTACTTCTTGGTGAAAGTGGAACAGGAAAAGAACTTTTTGCAAAGGCAATACATAGACTAAGTGGCAGAGCAAATAATAAGTTTATTGCTATAAACTGTGCAACTTTACCTGAAAATCTTTTGGAGAGCGAGCTATTTGGATATGAAGAAGGAACCTTTACAGGTGCAATAAAGGGTGGGAAAAACGGTATTTTTGTTGAAGCAAATGGAGGTACACTTTTTTTAGATGAAATAGGTGAAATGCCTTTAAAGCTTCAGGCAAAAATTTTAAGAGTATTGCAAGAGGGAGTTGTTAGAAAAATAGGCTCCAGCAAAGAGACAAAAGTTGATGTTAGGATTATAGCTGCTACAAATAGAAATATTGAGGAAATGGTTGAAAATGGAGAATTTAGAGAGGACTTATATTATAGATTGAGTGTAATGCCTATATATCTTCCGCCACTTCGTGATAGAAAAGAGGATATACCTCTTCTTGTTAATTACTTTGTAGAAAATCTAAATAAAAAATTTAATGGTAAAATAAAGAAAATAGATAAAGGATATATTGAGGAACTTATGAAATATAATTGGCCAGGTAATATAAGAGAACTACAAAACGTTGTAGAAAGGTCGATTATACTTTGTGAAGGAGATACTTTAATAAAGGACAATATTTACATAAATACGGATAAAGCTGTGCAAAATAATGTTATTGATATAAATGAAAGGGAGAGGACGCTTGAAGAGGTTGTATCTGAATGCGAAAGGGAAGTGATAAAAAGAGCACTTGAAAAATACAAAAGTTACAGGGAGGTTGCTAAGCACTTAGGTGTTTCTCATACAACTATTATGAATAAAATAAAAAGATACAAACTTGATGTGTAAAGAAAAATTTACTTGTGTAAAAATATCTTTACGAAATTTAAGTTAAAATGTAAAGAAAAATTTACAACAATTATAAATCCTTTGAACTTTCAGTGTTCATTTTTGGCATCATATTTGCTTTTATATTATTGAGAAAAGTTCAAAGGAGGAACCCTTATGGATAGAGAAAAAGCAAAAAATATGGGATTTTCAACTAAAGCAATACATGCAGGAAATCATAAAAATGAATTTGGAACATTAGCAACTCCAATATACCAAACTGCTACATTTGTTTTTGATAGTGCACAGCAGGGAGGAAATAGATTTGCAGGAAAAGAAGAAGGATATATATATTCAAGACTTGGTAACCCAACTGTTAGTGTACTTGAAGAAAAAATAGCAATTTTAGAAGCAGCAGAGGCTTGTGTTGCAACTTCATCTGGTATGGGAGCTATATCTTCAGCACTTTGGACAGCCCTTAAGGCAGGAGACCACATAGTTGCTGCAGATACGCTATATGGATGTACCTTTGCATATTTAAATCATGGCCTTACAAGATATGGAGTTGATGTAACATTTGTAGATGCGTCAAACCCAGAAAATATTAAAAATGCTATGAAGGAAAATACAAAGGTTATATATATAGAAACACCAGCAAATCCAAACTTAAAACTAATAGACATAAAAAGGGTAGCTGAAATTGCCCACAGTAAAGAAGATTGTTTATTAATTGTTGATAATACCTTCTGTACACCATATATTCAAAGACCAATTGAGCTTGGGGCAGATGTTGTGGTTCACTCTGCAACAAAATTTTTAAATGGACACGGTGATGTTATTGCAGGTTTTGTTGTTGGAAGAAAGAGTTTTATAGATCAAGTTAGATTATTTGGTATAAAGGATATGACAGGAGCTTGTCTAAGTCCCTTTGATGCATATCTAATTTTAAGAGGATTAAAGACACTTGAAATAAGAATGGAAAGACATTGTAGCAATGCATTAAAGGTTGCAAAGTTCTTAGAGGAACACAAGGCAGTCAAAAAGGTTTACTATCCAGGGCTTGAGAGCTTTGAACAATATGAACTTGCAAAGGAACAAATGAGCCTACCAGGTGCTATTATTGCCTTTGAATTAAATGGTGGAGTAGAAGAAGGAATAAAAGTTTTAAATTCATGTAAAGTTTGTACGCTTGCAGTTAGCTTAGGAGATGCAGAGACTCTAATTCAACATCCAGCGTCTATGACTCATTCACCTTATACAAGGGAAGAGAGATTAAAAGCTGGTATATCAGATGGACTAATAAGACTTGCTGTTGGACTTGAAAATGCGGAGGATATTATAGCAGATCTAAAACAAGCTTTAGATGCTATAATATGATATAAAATCTATAGAGGGGTAACACTATAAAAGGAGCAAAATTTTGCTCCTTTTAATTATTTATTATAATATTCATTTTAACTTTTTTTTAATGACTTAATAACTACATTGGTGTATAATAACAATTAGAGGTGGTAATATGTTGTATATATGGATATTAGTTTCACTTGCAGCAATACTGATTGATGCACTTACAAGTAGCTTTATTTTTTTTAGTTTTGCAATAGGAGGAATAGGAGCATTAGTACTTTTAATGTTTAATGCTTCAATTGCATTACAGGTTATTATGTTTATGGTACTTAGTATAATATCTATATTATGGTTTGCACCATATGTAAGAAAAACACTTAATAAAACACCACCTGCCTTTAAGCCGATGGAGCAAAATTATATAGGCAGGGTACTAACTGCAGAGGAAGATATAAAGGAAAAGACACAAATAAAATATGAAGGAATATATTGGTATGTTTTAAACGTAGGAGAACCAATAAAGAGGGGGGATAAATTTAAGATAAAAGGCATTGAAGGTAACAAATTAGTCATTGAAAAAATAAAGGAGGGACTATAATGGGATACGTTCTTATAGGAATTTTGTTAGTTTTTGTATTAATAATTATTCTATCAACTATAAAGATAGTTAACACAGGTTACTTATATGTTGTAGAAAGGTTTGGTCAGTTCCATAGAATATTAGAACCAGGATGGCACATATTAATTCCTTTTATTGATTTTGTAAGGGCAAAGGTTTCAACAAAGCAACAAATATTAGACATTGAACCACAATCAGTTATAACTAAGGATAATGTTAAAATATCTATAGACAATGTAATATTTTATAAAGTTATGAATGCAAAGGATGCTATATATAATATTGAAAATTACAAATCAGGTATAGTTTATTCAACTATAACTAATATGAGAAACATAGTTGGTAATATGACCCTTGATGAAGTTTTATCAGGAAGAGATAAAATAAATGCAGAACTTCTAAGGGTTGTTGATGAAATAACAGATGCATATGGAATTAAGATATTATCAGTTGAAATTAAAAATATAATACCACCTGCTGAAATACAACAGGCAATGGAAAAGCAAATGAAGGCAGAAAGAGATAAGAGAGCAGCAATACTTCAAGCAGAAGGTGAAAAACAAAGTGCAATAGCAAGAGCAGAGGGACAAAAACAAGCTATGATACTTCAAGCAGAGGCTGAAAGAGAAGCAAATATAAGACGTGCAGAGGGTATGAGAGAAGCTCAGCTTCTTGAGGCAGAAGGTAAGGCTATGGCAATGGAAAGAATTGCACAGGCTCAAGCAGAGGCTATTAAGAAGGTAAATAATGCAATTCATGAGTCTAATACAGATGAAGTTGTAATTGCACTAAAACAAGTTGAGGCACTACAAGAAATGGCTAAGAATCCAGCAAACAAGCTTATATTACCAAACGAGGTTGTTTCAACATTAGGAAGTATTTCTGCAGTTGCAGAGATGATTAAAAAGTAAAGTGAGTAAGGGCTGCATATGCAGCCTTTTATTATTGCTTTAGTTTGTGAGATATACTATAATGTAGAATGACAATATTTTTGGGAGTGGAAGGTAAAATTATGATAAAGTTTTACAATAGAAAAAATAAAGAATACCAAGTAGAAAAAGTAGCAGGTAATTGGGCAATTAAATGGATATATGGTTCAAGACTTGTTGGGGCAGGACTTCTTCATTTTTTGATTAAAAGAAGGATTGCTTCAAAACTATATGGCATATATTGTTCAATGTCTGTTAGTAGAAAAAAAATTGATAAATTCATAAGGGATTTTAATGTTGATATGGATAGATTTGAAGTCCCAGAGGGTGGATTTAAGAGTTTTAATGAATTTTTCTATAGAAAATTAAAGAGAGATAGAATAACTATTGAAAAAGAAGATAGTGTTCTTATATCACCCTGTGATGGAAAGGTTCTTGCTTATCAAAATATAGATATAGATATGATTTTGCAGGTTAAAGACATAACATATTCCTTAAGGGAACTTATTGGTAGTGATGAGGTTGCTCAAAATTATAATAAGGGTACTTGTTTAATATTTAGACTTTGTCCATCTGATTATCATAGATTTCATTTTGTAGATGAGGGAGTATGTGAAAAGACAAATAAGATAAAAGGCTGCTATTATTCTGTAAACCCCGTTGCACTTGATAGAATAGAAAAGTTATTTTGTGAAAATAAGAGGGAATGGAGCATTTTTCATTCTAAAAATTTTGGGGATATACTTTATGTAGAAGTTGGAGCAACTTTTGTAGGCTCAATTGTTCAAACTTATAGGCCAGATGAATATATTAAAAGAGGAGATGAAAAGGGATATTTTAAATTTGGTGCATCAACAGTTATTCTTTTCTTTAAAGAAAATACAGTAATTATTGATGATGATATATTAGAACAGACACAAAAGGGATTTGAAACCTATGTTTATATGGGAGAAAAGATAGGAGTTAAAAAGGAGGAGTAATTCCTCCTTTTTTAATTTAAAAAAAATTAAAATTTATTTTTTAAAATAGAGAGGTAATTGTAGAAAAAACAAGAAAATAAATGTAAATATATGATTGTATAGAGATACCAAAAAATTATCAGACAATAAAAACAAATAAATAAAATTATTAAATTTATAAAATTTGTAAAACTGATTTTATGGGAGTAAAATTGTTTTATGATTTTACTTCGGGGGGTGAGATGATGGAGGACAATGTTGAAAGGGTTATACAAAATATAATTCATATTGACAGAAGTGCTGAAGAACTTAGAAGAAAAGTTGATGAAGATGTGCAGAGGAAAAAAGCCGAGTTTAACAGAAAAATAGAGCTTTTAAAATCAGAAATACTTGAAAGAAAAGTTGAGGAAATGAAGAGAAAAAAAGAAGAGGAAATGATAAATATAAAAAATGAGGAGAAGAAAATACTTGAAATGTATAATACTAAAGCAGACGATTTGGAAATTAAGTATAGCTTAATAAAGCAAGAGTTTTTAAAACAATTGTGTAATGATATTTTCTTTGAAGAAGATAGGTGATGTATATGCCTGCTGTTGTAAACTATGAGGCTATTAATGCGAAGGTACATTCGATTTTAGGAAGAAGGTTAAAAGGTGAAGATTATAAAAAGCTATTATCCTTTTCTACTGTTAATGAAATAGCACAATATCTTAGCAAAAATAGTGAGTATGGAAGATATATATCAAACGATAATATTAATTTAATTCATAGGGACGAATTAGAAAAAAGGCTAAAGATGATGTTAATTTACTATATTGATAAATTTGATAATTATTTTAGTGGAGAGTATAGGGATTTTTTCTTAACGTTTTATTCTAAATATGAAATATACGATTTAAAAAGACTTGCAAGGCTCATTCATATTGAAGGAGAACTTCAGTCTCTAAGAGAATATTTGATTTTTGTGGATTATTACAAAAATATTAATGTTGAAAACATATTAAAAGCAAAATCAATTTCGGAGTTAATAGAGCTTTTAAATAACTCTGTATATTATCCATATCTAAAAAATTTGTTAGATGGTAATAAAGAAGAAAATTTATTTAGGTTTGAAATGGTGTTAGATAAAACATATTTTTCGATTTTGTTTAAAAAAATAAAGAAGCTAACTAAAACGGATAAAAAGGCATTTTTCGAGGTTTTTGGACCAATAATTGATATGATAAATCTTCAATGGATATATAGAGGAAAAAAATTCTATAATATGTATCCTGATGAATTGTTTAACTATACCATAGATGGTGGAGGAAAGCTAAATTATAAAATTATTAAGGAACTATGCTATTCAAAAAGTATTGATGAATTAGAAGAAAAGATAAAACTTACTTCCTATTCATTCTTAATTAAAGGAGATGATATGCAGGATATATATATGGAGAGAAGAATGAACAGATATGTATATTATAAATTAATAAATACAATAAGAAAAAATAAAAGGGATATATCCAATGTATTAGCCTTAATGCAGATAATAGAATTTGAAATAAGAGATATTGTTTCAATTACGGAAATTGTTAGGTATGGAATAGATTATAATCAGTCAAATAATTTTTTAATTAAGGCTGTCTAACTGTGGGGTGGTTGTATGGCAGTTGCCAAGATGGAGTTTGTTAATATTATTGGCCATATGGATATGCTGGAGGATATAGCAAAGAGAATTGTACTGTCTGAATCAATACATTTTGTAAATGCTATGTCGGAAATAAATGAAAATAATTTTCCCATTCTTCAAGCAAAGGATGAAGTGGATGCGGTAATTGATTTTAATTATATAAAGCAGTATCAGTCAAATTTAGATTTAAATGAGATTAGTAAGATGTATGATGAACTTTGCAGTATGTTTGAAATTAGAAAAAAATATCAAAGAAAAATAGTAGAAGAGGACTATGTATTTTTGGATGATGTAAATAAGCTTAAAAGAATTTATGAAGAGGTAAGTGAAGAAAGTAGGGAGCTTAGTAAATTACAAGAAGAATATAAACAGATTGGGGAAATTGAAGACTATATAAGAAAAATTAAAGATGTAAAAGTTAATTTAGATGATTTATTTAATATGAAATATATTGATTTTATTATGGGTAAAGTATCAAATTACAATATGGAAAAACTAAAAAAGAATTATGAAAACATACCTGCAATTGTTTTAAAACTTGATAAGAACCAAGAATACACAATGATTATGGTATTTGTACCAAAGGTTGTTGAGATAGAAGTACGAAGAGTGCTAAATTCATTAGAGTTTGATGAACTAAAATTAAATATCAAATTCCACGGCAGTCCTAATAAATGGGTTAATGATATACAGGACAGAAAAAGACAAATTGAGAGGGAAATAGGAATAATAAAAAATAAAATAAAAGAATTTAAAAAAGAGCATATAAATTTTATTCAAGTTTTTTATTCTAAACTTCAAATGCAATTTAAAATAGAAGAACTAAAGTCTAATATGGGCTGTACAAATGAATTTTTTTATATGAGTGGATGGATACCCAGTTTTAAAAAGAGGGTTTTATCTAAACGTCTTGGAGATTTTGAAAATAAATTAATCATAATTTATAAGGAGCACAAAAATCTAAGGGAAGGTTTAGAACCCCCTACTTGTATTTACAATGGTTTTTTATTGCGACCCTTTGAATCGGTGGTTAAACTTTATGGAATACCCTCCTATAATGAATTAGATCCTACTGCCTTTGTGGGATTGAGTTATATGTTTTTGTTTGGAGCTATGTTTGGTGATGTAGGACAAGGACTTGTACTCTTAACATTAGGACTAATATTAGAAAAGAGAAAGTCAAGGCCAAATTTAGGAGGAGTTCTTGCAAGACTTGGTATAAGTTCAACGATTTTTGGATTTTTATATGGAAGTGTATTTGGATTTGAGGATATTATAGGAGCACTTTTGGTAAGACCTATGGCAAGTATAGACAAGGTTTTAATCTGGGCAGTTGGCATAGGTGTTTTCCTATTAAGTATTGGGTATTTGTACAATTTGGTTAATTGTTTTATAAAAAGAGATATAGAAAATGGATTGTTTAGTAGAAATGGATTGGCAGGACTAATATTTTATTGGCTTCTTTTATACTTAATAATTTCGAGTGTAACAGGAGTACAAACAGTTATACCAAGTTCACTTATAACAATAATACTTATTTTGCTTCTAATTTTAATGCTTCTTAAGGAACCTTTAGCAAATTTAATAAAGGGGAATAAAAATTTATATAGCGAATCAAAGGCAGATTATTACATTGAACGTGGATTTGGTGTACTTGAAACACTTCTTAGCATGTTAAGTAATACGTTGTCCTTTATAAGAGTTGGGGCCTTTGCAATAAACCACGTTGGACTTTTTATAGCCTTTGAAACATTAGCTAAAATGATGGGTAATGAGCTTGAAAGTGCTTTAATGATTGTATTTGGCAACATAGTTATTATCGGACTTGAGGGATTGATAGTTTTTATTCAAGGCTTAAGACTTGAGTATTATGAACTATTTAGTAAATTTTTTAGTGGAACAGGATATGAATATAATCCAATAAAATTATGATAAGGGGAGGAATTTATATGTATGTATTTATAATATTAGCTGTTTTAATAGTTGTATCAACAATTGCAAAAGGAGTTGTTAAACTTTTTAAAGGAGAAGAGACAAATATATTAGGTATTAAAAAAGCCATAAAGGTGAATGTATTTTCTTTTGTTCCTGTTTTGACAGGACTTATTATAACTATGATTCCACAGGTTGCACATGCTGCAGGAACAAGCAATCCTTCTGCAGGAATTGGTTTTTTAGCAGCAGGATTAAGTACAGGACTTGCTGCAATTGGTGCAGGCTATGCAGTAGGTTCTGTTGGTTCATCAGCACTTGGTGCAGTATCTGAAGATCCAAAGATATTGGGTAAAACACTTATATTTGTTGGACTTGCAGAAGGTATTGCAATTTATGGGCTTATTATTTCAATAATGATATTAGGAAGACTATAGGATGTGGTTTTATGATTATATATTTAATATCTGATAATAGGGATACGTTAGTTGGCTTAAGACTTGCAGGAATAAAGGGTAGGGTTGTTCACGAAAAAGCTGAGGCAAAGGAAGCTCTAAACAAAGCTCTACAGGATAAAAATATAGGGATACTTGCTATAACAGAAAAGGCAGCAGAACTTATAAAAGATGAAATTACAGAGATAAAACTTAAAAAACCTTATCCATTAATTGTAGAAATACCAGACAGGCACGGTTCAAATAAGGGTAATGATTATATATTAAACTATGTAAGAAATTCTGTGGGCATAAAGGTTTGAGGTGATTTTTATGATAACTATAGAAGAAAAACTAAATTTTTTCACTAAGCTTGTTTATGAGAAGGTTGAAAAGGAAAACAGGGATATTATTCAAAGGTTTGAAGAAGAATACGGGAAAATATTAATAGAAAAGAAGAAGGAGTATGAAGAAGAGGCAAAAAATTTTGAGGAAAGGGTAAAAAGTGAAATTGAATTAAATAGAACACAAATACTATCTAAAGCACACATAAAGGGAAAAAGAATTATATTGGAAAGAAAAAATGCTATTTATAATAAGGCTTTAGAAGATGTGATTAGCTATATAAAGGAGATTAAGGGTAAGAAAGAATATAGACAGTATTTTTCTAACAAGCTAAATAACTTGATAAAAATTAATAATATTAAAGAGGCAAATTTAATCGTAAGCAGGCAAGACTGGGAGCTATGGGGTAAAGAGGTAGATGAAGGATATAAGAAAGTACTAAAAGTAGAATTTGAAGAAAAATTAGATGGAGGCTTTATATTAATTGATTTAAATAATAACTTAAAATATGATTTTTCTATTGAAAATATAATAGATGAAAGCAGAGAAAAAATAGGAGAAAAATTATTTGCTATGCTATAGGTGGTGGTAAAATGGAGGGTTCAGCAGGAAGAGTAGTTTATGTGAATGGCCCTGTTGTAAAGGCAAAGAATATGAAAAATTTTAAGATGAGGGAAATGGTTACAGTTGGTGAAAAAAAGTTAATAGGAGAGGTTATATCTATTGATGAAGATTTAGGTACAGTTCAGGTTTATGAAGAAACAACAGGAATAAAAATAGATGATGAAGTTGTATCAACTAAGAAGCCTTTATCAGTTACATTAGGACCAGGAATTGTTGGAAATATTTTTGATGGGATACAGAGACCATTAAATATTATATTTGATAAATCAGGTAATTTTATTAAAGAAGGTATAGGTCTTGCGACTATAGATAAAACAAGAAAATGGTATGTAGAATTTAAGGTTAAGGTTGGGGATGTACTAAAGGAAGGAGATATATTTGGTACTGTAGATGAAACTCCTCTTGTTAAACACCATTTAATGGTTCCACCATATATACAAGGAAAAGTTGTGGAGGTTAAACAAGACGGAGAGTATGAAATGGAAACTGTATTAGTAAAGTTAGATAGTGGTGCTGAACTTAAAATGTATCAGGAATGGCCTGTTAGAATTCCAAGACCAGTTAAAGAGAGGTTACCAATACAAAAACCACTTATAACAGGTCAAAGAGTAATTGATACGTTTTTCCCAATAGCAAAGGGAGGTACTGCTGCTATACCAGGTGGTTTTGGAACTGGTAAAACTATGACTCAGCATCAGCTTGCTAAATGGTCTGATGCAGATATCATTGTGTATATTGGATGTGGAGAACGTGGAAATGAGATGACAGAGGTTTTAGAGGATTTCCCTAAGCTTATAGATCCAACATCAAATTTACCATTAATGAATAGAACAATACTTATAGCCAATACCTCAAATATGCCGGTTGCTGCAAGAGAAGCATCTATATATACGGGAATAACAATAGCTGAATACTTTAGAGATATGGGTTACAATGTGGCGGTAATGGCAGATTCAACCTCAAGATGGGCAGAGGCTTTAAGAGAAATATCGGGAAGATTGGAGGAGATGCCAGCAGAAGAAGGCTATCCAGCATATCTTCCATCAAGATTAGCAGAGTTTTATGAAAGGGCAGGTTATGTAAAGACATTAAATGGCAAAGAGGCTTCAGTTACAATAATAGGAGCAGTGTCTCCAGCAGGAGGCGATTTTTCAGAGCCAGTTACTCAAAACACAAAACGTTTTGTAAGTGCCTTTTTAGGATTAGATAGAAAGCTTGCTTATTCAAGACATTATCCTGCTATAAACTGGCTATCAAGTTATAGCGGTTATATAACACAACTTGAGGAATGGTATAAACAAAATGTGGCAGATGATATGATATTTTTACGAGGAGAAATGATGAAGGTGCTACAGGAGGAAAGTAAGCTTTTAGAGACAGTAAAATTAGTAGGTGAAGATGTGCTTCCTGATCAGCAGAGGTTAATTCTTGAAATTGCAAGACTTTTGAAGGTAGGCTATCTACAACAAAATGCCTATCACAAAGAGGATACATTTGTTCCATTAGATAAGCAGTATATGATGCTTAAAGTTGTTGATAATTTTTATAGGCTTGCAAGGGAAGCTGTAAAGGTTGGAGTTCCTATATCTGTTATTAAATCAAGTGAACTATTCTATAGGATAATAAAAATGAAATATGAGATACCAAATGACTATAAAAATAGCTTTGATTTATTGATGTCAGACATCAATGAATATTTCTCTAATTTAATAAGAGAATATGAGGGTGATTAAAATGCATAAGGAATATATGAGTTTAAAGAAAATAGAAGGCCCTCTTATTGTAATAGAAGGGGTTGAGGGTGTATCCTATAATGAAATGGTAGAGATAAAGGTGCAGGGTGAAACTAAGCACGGAAAGGTTGTACAGTTAAATAACGATTTGGCTATAGTTCAGGTTTTTGAGAATACATCGGGAATGTCTGTAAATAATATTTCTGTTAAGTTTACAGGAAAGTCTTTAGAGATTAAACTTTCAAGGGAAATATTGGGTAGAATGTTTAATGGAATAGGTCAGCCTATAGATGGAGGAGGTCCAATTTTTAGTGGAATAAAGCTTGATGTAAATGGAAGTCCAATAAATCCAGTTGCAAGAAGGTATCCAAGAAATTATATTCAAACAGGTATATCAGCAATAGATACTTTAACTACATTAATAAGAGGACAGAAATTGCCTATATTTTCAGGAAACGGACTTCCCCATAATCAAATAGCTGCTCAAATTGTAAAACAGGCAAAGGTTGCAGAAGGTGAAGGAGATTTTGCAGTTGTATTTGCTGCTATGGGAATAAAGCACGATGATGCCCACTATTTTATAAAAACATTCCAAGAGGCAGGAGTTTTAGATAAGGTTGTTATGTTTATGAATTTAGCAGATGACCCTGTTGTTGAAAGGATTGTAACACCAAGATGTGCTCTAACTGCAGCAGAATATTTAGCCTTCTATGAAAATATGCATATACTTGTTATTATGACTGACATTACAAGCTATTGTGAGGCGTTAAGAGAAATATCTGCTGCAAGGGAGGAGGTACCTGGAAGAAAGGGATATCCAGGATATCTTTATTCAGACTTAGCAAGCCTATATGAAAGGGCTGGTATGGTTGAAGGCTCTAAAGGGTCAATTACTCAAATACCAATATTGACAATGCCTAATGATGATATAACACATCCTATACCAGATTTAACAGGTTATATAACAGAAGGGCAGATAGTTTTAAGTAGAGAAATTTATCAAAGAAATATTTATCCACCAATAAATATACTTCCATCCCTTTCAAGACTTATGAAGGATGGAATAGGTGAAGGTTACACAAGAGAAGACCATCCTGATGTAGCCAATCAATTATTTTCCTCTTATTCAAGAGTTCAGGAGGTTAAAGCATTATCTCAAGTCATAGGAGAAGATGAATTATCTGAAATAGATAAAAAATATTTAGAGTTTGGAGAAGCATTTGAATATAGATTTTTAAGGCAGGAGTTTAATGAAAATAGGGACATCAATAGAAGTTTAGAGATTGCTTGGGATATACTATCAATACTGCCTAAGAATGAATTAGATAGAATTAACCCTAAGTTCTTAGATGCATTTTATAGAGGGTGATTAAATGGAAAATATTGCACCAACAAAATCTAATCTTATGAGTGCTAAAGCAACATTAGAGTTTTCTAAAAAAGGTTATGAACTTTTGGATCAAAAGAGAAACGTGTTAATTAGAGAGATGATGGGATATGTGGATAAAGCAAAAGACATACAGGAATTGATAAATAAAAAGTTTGAGGAGGCCTATGAGGCACTTAGAATGGCAAATATAACTATGGGTGTTTCAACAGTTGAAGAGATATCCCATACTGTTCCAGAAAATGGACAATTTAATTTGTTGTTTAAAAGTGTAATGGGGGTTGAAGTACCTATAGTAAGATATGATAAAAAACAAAAGGAACCGACATATAGCTTTTATCAAACTAATACTGCGATGGATATTGCCTTTATTAAATTTTCGGAAATTAAATATCTTATTATGGAATATGCAGAAGTTGAAAATGCAGTATTTAAACTTGCTATGGAGATAAAAAAGACTCAAAAAAGAGCCAATGCACTTCAAAACATACAGATACCTAAGTATGAGGAAATTGTAAAGTATATACAGGATGTGTTAGATGAAAAGGATAGAGAGGATTTCTTTAGATTGAAGGTTGTTAAGAAGAAGAGTCAAAGGAAAAAAGCAAAGCCTTAGAATTTAATAGGATTAAAAAATTAAAAAAGACTAAATTATTACCCCATAAATGGTTTATAGGAAATTTATGAATTAAGCAAATATAAGTTTCGCTTTTAAAACCATGTATGGGGCTTTTTAATAACCTTTAAAAGTTCATAGATGTTTAAATACTTATAGGTTTCTTTATAGCACGTTTGTAGGTTGGGTTATAGTCTGTCCAAGCATCTGTTCCTGCATCTCTTTCAATTGCAAGGTGGAAGGCGTTAATTTCAGCACTTGCTTTATCAGCATTATGAATTGCTATTGCCTCAAGTGTCATAGGAAGAACTGGTGACCCCATCTCTAATGTTCCGTGGTGCGAAAGTATGCAGTGTTCAAGTTCATATCTTATTGCTTGAGGGAAATCTTGTATTTTTGCTATAAAGCTATTTAATATCTCAACTCCAATGTTTATATGTCCTATAAGTTTTCCCCTTGTTGTATATTTGTTTTCAGGAAAATCAGATAGCTCAATTATTTTACCTATGTCGTGAAGCAGTGCAGAGGCAACTGCAATATCATAGTTGACATATGGAAAAATTTGTGTAAAATTAATTACAATTCTTGCAACTTCTATAGTATGTTGTGCAAGACCACCTATGTATGCGTGGTGTATTTCTGCACCTGCTGCCTTCTTTAAAAAAGGAATTTTTATATTTTCATTTGTAAATATATTAT
This sequence comes from Caloramator sp., assembly GCA_026418935.1. Lineage (GTDB taxonomy): Bacteria > Bacillota > Clostridia > Clostridiales > Caloramatoraceae > Thermobrachium. The sequence goes on from JAOAAJ010000028.1 coordinate 24,995, forward strand.
TTAAAAGCTGTTTTATTTTCTCGTTTTTTATAGTATCAATTATACTAAATAATTCTTTTTCTATTTGTTCGCTATTCAAATAACAAGAGGGTATAACTTTGTTTATTAGTTCTTGGCTTGGATTTTCAATTTTTTCAATTTTATTTATATGTATTTGAAGAGTGCCTTTAAAATCTTTAGCAACTCCTGTAATGTAGGCAAAACAGCCAGGTATTATTTTTTCTGCAATATCAGGACTATCGTTCCAAATTTTTGCGTCATAGTTTTTTATACCAGAGCTTATTTGAAGATGATAGTATCCTTTATCATTTTGACCTACTTTCTTTTCAATTTTTCTTACGACAACAGGTTGATTTTCTATTTTTTCGTTTGGATATAAATTTTGCATAAAATCACCTCGTTAATATTATACATGAAATTTATAAAGTTTACACACAAATATTAAATGGGAGGGATAAAAATGGAAAAGACATTGGTTTTAATTAAACCTGATGGAGTAGAGAGAGGGCTTATTGGAGAAATAATAAAAAGATATGAAATGAAGGGGATGAAAATAAAAGAGATAAAATCTCTAATTCCTACAAGAGAACTTGCAGAAAAACATTACGAAGAACATAAGGGTAAGGAGTTTTTTGAAGAACTTATAAAATACCTAACATCTGGAATGGTTGTAGCTATGATAATAGAAGGTGAAAATGCTATAAAGTGCGTAAGGAATATAAATGGTGCAACTAAATATCAAGATGCACTTCCTGGGACAATAAGAGGTGATTTTGCATATAAAGATACATATAATTTAGTTCATGCTTCTGATTGTAAAGATTCTGCAGAAAGAGAAATAAAGCTCTGGTTTGAATAGTGCCACCCAAGTGAATGGTGAATTGAGCCACAAAATGGAAAAATCCTTGGCTATGCCAAGGATTTTGGTCTGGGTGACTGGACTTGAACCAGCGGCCTCAAGAACCCCATTCTTGCGCGCTACCATCTGCGCCACACCCAGATATATTTGACACATATATTATAAATCTAAATTTAAAATAAATCAATACTTATTAGTATATATTCCCTTATACCTTATTTTATGACTTGATATAATTTTTAGAAATTTAAGTTGTATTTTATGAGTTGGGATAGTATAATTATAATGAAAATAATAAAGCAGACGCTGGGGGAGCCTTAGGCTGAGAGGAAGGTAAAACCTTCGACCCTTAGAACCTGAACTGGGTAATGCCAGCGAAGGGAAGCGGAAAAGTACTCCTTTTTGCGTCTGTAGAAAAAAAGGAGGTTTTTTTTATGCATTTTTTTGAAGGACTTTTAAAGATTAAGCCCTATGTATGGGCAATTCTTGGAGCGTTAGTGCTCATTTCTATTTTATCTATCTATTTAAACAAATCTAAAAAGGAGAAAAAGTTTAACACAAGAAAAATTACAACAGCAAGTTTATGTATTGCGCTTTCTTTTGTTTTATCCTACATTACTATATTTAAATTACCACAGGGTGGTTCTATAACTTTAGGTAGTATGATACCTATTTTTATATTTGCATATGTATACGGAGTAAAGGATGGAATAATTGTAGGTGCAGTTTATGGGATACTTCAATTTATACAAGAACCTTATATTGTTCATTGGGCACAGGTTATGATAGATTATCCTCTTGCCTTTGGAGCTTTAGGAATTGCTGGCTTTGTAAGAAAGAATATGCCTCTTGGTATGATATTAGGAGGTGCTGGAAGGTTGTTCTTCCACGTTATTTCAGGGGTTATATTCTTTGCCTCTTATGCACCTGAAGGACAAAATGTATTGGTGTATTCTCTGGTATATAATTTGACATATCTATTACCAGACCTTATATTATGTGTTGTAATAGGTTTTATACCTCAATTTAAAAATGCAGTAAATAGGCTGGCTATAGAGAGAAATTGATTAAATTAAAAGAATCCGTGAACTTTAACGTTCACGGATTCTTTTTTATATAAATCGCATGAAGGGGATACAATTATAGGTTATTTATTAATTCAAATAAATCCTTTGCTGCAAGAATTGGTCCTTCTTTTTCTAAGCCTTTTATTCCAAGCTGTGTTTTAATTTGACCAACCTTTATTCCTTTGTCAAATAATGCATTAAAGTATATATTAATCAATTCATCGGATTTGTCTTGCCACTGAAGGGGACCAAATGGGTTTGCAAAGTATGATGAAACAAGACCAACTTCATTGGTTGTTCCCTTTGCAAGCCTTTTTCCTGATTTAAAGACATCTATTGCCTTTTCAACATCAGTAAATATCTCTATAGAACTACCATCCTCAACCTTGTCGTAATTATTTGCATATAAGAATAAATCAACCCTTTGTCCCTTTATTATTTCCTTATAGCTGGATACTGGTATTATAAGTCTTGCATTTGTCTTATCAGGATTCATAAAAATACTTCTATCAATTTCCTTAAATGCATATCCTTGATCAAGGTCGTCAAGTCTTACAAAGGCTCCTATTTCAGTACCATAGGCAAGAATTTCATTATCCTTTAATCTTATTGTTCCCATATCGTCAAATATTATAGAAAGCTCACTTACAAAGTTTGCCTTAAGATTTCTAATAGCTTCAAGGGTTTCAGATTTACCAGCACCACTATCGCCAATAAGAATTACATTTGCCTGTTTACCATTTTTTAATGTGATGTTTGCCATTGCTCCGTGGAGTGGTAGGTACCCCCTCTTTAGCATTATTAAATTATGAAGAGTTAGTGTCATCTTCTTCATATATCCAAAATAATCTATTTCATCGCTATATGAAACTAAACCAAGCATTATGTCATTTTCTTTATCGTTATAAAATACTGTTTTTGTTTCAGTACAATTGCATCTTGCACCAAAAACATACACTATATCAGGTTTTTTACCTTGGTATTCTTCCTTTTTTGCAATTTCAAACAAATTACAAAGTGATATACCATGAGACATAAAATCTCTATGGAAATAAATGTAAGCCAATAAATCCCCAACTTTTGCAGGAAAGCAAAACCAGTGCCTTGTTGTAATTTTGCAATCTTTTATTGGATTTTCAAATACTTCCTTAAAAGTACCTTCTCGCTTGTTCTTTTTTGGATATACAATGAAGGGGGGATCAAGCAAGATATTTTCTATAAAAGGTATATTTTTTAGTGGTTCATACAGAGGGGGAATTTTCCAATCATTATTGCTTAAAACAAGGCCTGCGTTGCCTCCTGCTGGGAGTTGTCTATATACATTTGGAGTTATTTGCAGTATATTTTCTTCAACTTTTCTGTATAGTGATAAAATTAAATTAGAGAATTCTTGGTTTGCTTCTATAAAACGTGTTTTTTCAAGACCTTCGGTTATTTTATTGTTAAATATAATTGTATATCTTTCAATCTTACGCCAGTATCTATATAAATCTTCTACAAAGTCAATAAGTTCCTCTTTGGAATTTGAAAATACGTCGTATTTTTCATTAATTTTTATTATTTCTTCAAGGTTCATAACAGAAAGCAGTTTAAAAAGTGATATAACTTCTTTATTTATAATTGAAAGGTCATCGGTTTCTAATTTGCATGATATAAATCTGTACACTTTAGTATTTGCATTTTTAGATTTTGAAAGATAAGAGGATAATATTTTTTCAAATCCCTCGCTATCAAGCACCTTTTCGTAGGAGTCACAGTAGTAGGAAGAAAAGTTGATCATTGCTTTGTTGTTGCTTAATGAAAATGCTTTGTACATAACAGACCTCCTTGAAAGTTTCACAAACAAATCTTGCAATTATTATACAATTTTTATATGGTGCTTGTCAATGATTTAAAACATATTTTATTTTAATTTATAAAGTTTTATAATTTCATCTACATATTTCTTAAGGTTAGAACGCAAGCCTTTTGATATATTTATATCTATTCCTACAGATTCAACTTGTATTCCATATAATGTTACTTTTTTGCTCTTTAAAAACATAATGTCGTGATGAAAGTTATAGGGAGGTTTAAATTCAAATTGGGGAATTATAATAGAGCTTCCTACAGGTAAATTAAAGTCAACAGCATCTACTATAATTACATCATCGTATTTATTTAATACGTCATTCGTGAAGGAAGAGTCTGTTTCGCAGATTGTGCATTCTACCCCTTTTTTCTTAAGAATATGCCCAATTACAATACCTATTGCATCATCCCCCATCAAAATATTACCTATGCATAAAATGGTTTTCATTTAATAAAACTCCATCTTTACTTACTAAGTGGGTTGCACAGGATACACAAGGGTCAAAGGAGTGAACGGTTCTTATAATTTCAATAGGATTTGAAGTATCTTCAATATAAGTTCCAATAAGAGCCTTTTCGAGTGGACCTTTAATACCATTATATGTAGGTGATAGGTTAAATGCTGATGGTGTTATTATATTATAATGATTTATTTTTTTATTTTGTATCTCTACGTTGTGGTAAAGAGCTCCTCTGATGGTATCTGTAATACCAGTTCCAGTTCCATCTAACACTTCTTTGCTTGTAGAGTTTTTATTTATTGATACTTCCTTAAGCATCTCTTTAACATTTTCAGCAACTGATTTTGTTTCGTAAACTCTATATTTAATTCTGTTTAATGTAGAACTTTTAACCCAACCATTCTTTATAGAATATCTTGCAAGAGGACCTACTTCCATCGGTAGATTTAGATATCTTGGAGCCTTTATAAAAGATATTTCATCAAAAACTTCATATTCTTTTATTTCGCTTAAGTTAAGCTCGTTGTATTTTTGGTTAATTAAAACGCCTTTTCTGCAAATGCAAAACTTGGGAGTATCGTCAAATAGGCCAAAGCTTAAATAGTTACCACCTGAATCACCAATATTAAAATATTCATCATAATACTTTTCTATAATGAAGTAGTCCTCAAGCATGGTTTGACAAAAACTTAAAAGTTCATCAGCTATTTCAACTGCCTTTGAATATTCATATTGATTTAGTTTAGTAGTAACTCCACCAAAAACAATTCCGTGATTGTGGGGAGCTTTTCCCCCAAATATACTTAATCCCTGATGGGCTAATGTTGAATAGTATAGTGATTTTACATAGTTATCACTTATTTTAATTTCTAAATCTCTTGGTATTCTGCTTTTAAAATTTTCTGCTTCAATATTTACAAAGTCAGGTATAGAAAATAGGTAAAATTGTCTTATATGATTTTGTAATATATCAAATCCGTGTATAATATTTCTTATAATTTTTGAATTATAATCAATTTCAATAGAAGAACAGTCCTCAAGGGCACGGCTTGAAGCAATGCTATGGGCAGAGGAACAAATACCGCATATTCTTTGTGTTAAATAAACTGCATCAAGAGAATGTTTACCTACAAGTAATTTTTCAAATCCTCTAAACATTGTTCCCTTACACTTCGCATCAATAACAATATTATTTTCTACCTCTGCTATTATTGTTAAAAAACCACTTATTCTTGTTACTGGGCTTAAAATTATTTCCATTTACACTTCATCCTCCTTAAATAGTGTATAGTTAGGAAAATCCTTTGAAGAACATCCGATACAAGGTGAATTTACACCAATAGGCCATTTTATATAACCATTCCATCTTGTATATGGACAGGGTGCTTTTGTTGAAGGACCAACACATCCAATCTTTAAGTAACAACCTACATCTCCAACCTTTTTGGCAAATATATTCCTTTCAAAAAAGGTTCTTCTTTCGCAGAAATCGTGAATTGTATTTCCATAGAGATAAATAGGTCTTCCTATAGGGTCTAATTGTATTTCATTCCCTTCAACAAGGTTTAATAGGAGAGATGCCATCCAATTACCTGAAACTGGACAGCCGGGCATTTTAATTATTTTCTTATAGGGTATAACGTCACTTAAAGCCTTTGAGTCAGAAATATTTGGATAGGATGCAGAGATACCACCAAAACAGGAACAAGTACCTGCTGAAATGATATATTTTGCATTTTCTGAAGCTGTTTTTACTGCTTCAAGAGCAGATATATACCTATCATTGTAGTACCCAATTATGTTATATTTGCCGTTGTCCTTTGTAGAAATAGCACCTTCTACGACAAGAATATAGTCTCCCTTTTCTATAGTATCAAAAAAAGCATCCATAGCTTTTGTTCCAAAGGGATACATTTCGCTGTTACTAAAGGTTATATTTATCCTTTGTTTTAAAAATTCGAAGGAGGGGTTTTCACTGTTTAAAAAAGATATAATATTTCCTGAACATCCATTAGTTTCAAGCCAAATAAGATTCATTTTAACTCTCCTTTTTATAATTTCTAATAGATTTTATGAAATGTGGAAGTAAATATATTCAAGGTATAGTAAAAACTTTGTGAGAAAAAATAAATTATAGGAAGGAGTGATACTATGGATGAAATTTTCAAGAGAAGAAGTATAAGAAAATATCAATCAAAACCTGTAGAGAAGGAAAAAATTGATGAACTTTTGCATGCAGCAATGGCAGCACCATCAGCAGGAAATGAACAGCCTTGGCATTACATAGTTATAGATGACAGAAATATATTAAATAATATTGCAAATACACATCCTCACGCAGCAATGCTAAGGGAGGCACCAGTTGCAATTCTTGTATGTGCTGATTTAACGAAGGAAAAATATGAAGGTTTTTGGGTACAAGATTTGTCAGCATCTACTCAGAATATTCTTTTAGAGGCAGTAAGTTTAGGACTTGGTACAGTATGGATTGGAGTATATCCAAATGAAACCAGAGTAAATGAAATTGTTAAAATGTTTGGACTACCATCTAATATAATTCCATTTTCAATAGTTGCAGTAGGATATCCTGATGAATATAAGGATGAGGCAGATAGGTATGATGCAAATAGAGTACATTATAATAAATGGTGATTTATAAATAAGTAAACAAAAGATGCCAAGCATCTTTTGTTTACTTATTTTTTACGTTATAATACCTATGTATGGTATGAGGGGGGTGACATAATGAGTATACTTGAAAGGATTAAAAATTTGATTAAAGAAATTTATAAAGACTATAAAGAATCAGGAAATATTTATAGAACTGGATGTGGATGAGGTGTAAATCCATATTATAATGAGCGTGCTCTGGAGGAGCATGAAAAAAGCAAAAACAAAATATAAAAAATAGTTTACATTAATTCTAATTGATAATATAATATAGTAGTAATACCTATATAGGGTATATATGGAGGTGGAAGTATGGAAATAAAGATAACTCAGTCTGCGGCTGAGGAATTAAAGAAAAAGTTAGAAGGAAAGGACCAAAACATTGGAGTTAGAGTTTATATTGCAGGTGTTGGATGAGGCGGTCCAAGTTTTGGTTTAGCTCTGGATGAGCAAAAGAAAACTGATAATGTTTATGAAATAGAAGGAGTTAAAATTTTATTTGATAAGGAGCTATCAAGATATACAAAGGGCTTCATAATTGATTACAGAAATTCCTTTTTTGGAAAGAGGTTTGTTGTTGAACAACTATATGGAAGAGGCGGATGTTCCTGTTAATAAAAAGAGTGCCATAAAATTTTATGGCACTCTTTTTTAGAACTTGAAAAGGTCGTTTTTTATCTTTTTGAACAATGGAGGCAGATTCATTGTAACTACTTTATCTTCAAGATATTTCAGATTTCCTCCGACATTTTTAAAAATCAATTTATTTGCAACAAGAAGTTGATGGTTTAGACCAAACTTATTAAAGAAGAAACTATTGAATTTTCTATTTCCGTATTTTGGATCTCCAACAATTGGGTTTCCTAAATATGATAGATGAGCTCTTATTTGGTGGCTTCTTCCTGTTACTAAATCAATTTCAACAACAGAGGCAATACCAACAGACTCTACATTTAATATTTTAGTTATTATTTCTTTAGAATTTCTTACTTTTTTATCCAATATCATTACTTTATTAGTTCTTTCATTTTTTGTTATATATCCTATATATTCACCAACTGCAATTTTCCCCTTAACTAATGCAGTATATATCTTTTGTATTCCACCTAATCTGATTGCTTCGTTTATTTGTTTTAGTGAGTCATAGTTTTTGGCAAAAATTACAAGACCTTCTGTGTTTCTATCAAGTCTATTGCAGGGTGATGGTGCAAAGGTTTTTTCTTCATCAGGATTGTATTCACCCTTATCATAAAGATATGCCCATACTTCATCTGTTAAAGTTATTTCATTTCCTTCATCAGGATGAACTAATTGATTAGGACGTTTTTCAGCAATTAATATGTTTTCATCTTCATAGGCTACCTTTAAATCATAATCAATCTCCAAAAACTTTTTTGTTTCTTTTTCTTTAGATGTATTTATCTCAATATTAAAATTTAATATATCACCTTCGTTTAATATGTACTTTTCACTTTGTTTTTTATTATTTATTTTTATTTCACCTTTTCTTATTGATTTATATATAGCACCGAGAGACATATCTTTTAAATATTTTCTAAGAAATTTATCGAGTCTTTGTCCAGCCTCGTTTTTAGTTATTACAATCTCCTTCATAACATCACCTCTAAATTTATAGTACAATTAATATTATATATATTATCAGCATAAGTCAACAAAAAAATTAAATGAGTATTTAATTTTATATTAGGATAAATTTTAAAAGTATCTTTCATATATATTAATAAAAAATATTTTTGGTGATTTTATGAGAAATAAAATAATTAGAGTTTTGATAATAATTTTGATAGTTTGTCTTGCATACATAAACTGCTACAAAACAGCCATTAATTTTGAATATACCTTTAAAGTCAATAAAACAGACAATGATTTTTTAAAATCAATAAAATATCATGTATTAACAGAAAGTTTCAGCGAAAGTCAAGGCAAATTTGTTAAGCATCAAGATGTTTATTTTGTCTATCCCTATAAATTAAGGGTAGACACATTTAGTGAAAGTAAAACAATAGAGATATACAATAATGAAAAACATTTCTATTATGATGATGTAACAAATAAAATAAGGGTAAAACAAGCATTTCCTCCAAAGGAACCCTATGTGGTAGAAATAGCAAAAAAAGTAATGGATGTTGTAAACTCAGGGAGATATGAGTTTTTTGGATATGAAGAAAGGAACAACTTAAAGATAGAGGTTTTGGGTATTAAAAATAGTATAGACCAAAATAACTATATGCATAAAATATGGATAGCACAAATAAATGGCATCCTACTTCCTATAAAGGAGGAGTATTTCATTAATGGTCAAGTAGTAGAAAAAAGTGAATATACCTATGAAATAGTTAATGAAAATATAGAAAAGGATATTTTTGAAATAGATAGTCTGCCTAAAGTTGAAGTGGTTAACGATGGATATTTGGCCAAGCATTTTGAAACAATAGAAGAGGCAAGGAAATATTTAAATTTTAAAGAGGTACTTCCACAAAACTATATACCAATATATATTTCGGTTAGTCCACCGTCAACTAATCCTTGCCTAACGGTTGTATATCTAATAAACAATAAAAGAATAATATTAAGTGAATGGGTTGGAAAAATGAATTTTAATCCAAATGCTAAAATGGGTAATATAGATGTTTTGATAATAGAGAATAGTTCAATGGTATTTATTAAATGGGTTAAGGATAATATAGTATATGAAATTTGTGGTGAAAAACAAAGTTTTAGTGATATAATAAGGATTGCAGAGGAGATTACAAAGGCTAAATTTATACTACAAGGAGAGTGAATATGAATAGGTTAGTTTTTATAGTAGAAGAAAATAGGGTAGGTGTTAAGATATCAAACTATTTAAAATATGAGAAAAATATGTCAACAAGATTAATTCGCAAGCTCTCAAGAAGGGGTAATATATTAGTAAATGATATTCCTGTAAAAATGGATTATGTCTTAAAGTTAGATGATAAAATTGAGGTTATTTTAGAAGCAGAAGAAAGTCAAGATATACTTCCAGAGGATATTCCAATAGATGTTGTGTACGAAGATACAGATTTATTGATCGTAAATAAACCTCCCTTTATGGTTGTACATCCTACAAAGGGACATCCGACAGGAACACTTTCTAATGCAGTGATGAACTATTTTAAAAATACAAACCAGAATTCAATAGTAAGGCTTGTTAATAGATTAGATAGAGACACATCAGGGCTTGTAATGATTGCTAAAAGTCAATTTGCACATCAACAGATGGCAAATAAAATGGATAGGGATGAGGTAGAAAAGTATTATATTGCTGTTGTAGAAGGATGCATAGAGGGAAAGGGAACAATAGATTTACCAATAGATAGACCTTCTTTAGATTCAATAAAAAGAGAAGTTATGGAATCAGGTCAAAGAGCTGTTACACACTATGAAGTATTAAAATCTTCAAAGGATATGAGTGTAGTTTTAATAAGGCTTGAAACGGGAAAAACTCATCAGATAAGAGTACATTTTAGTCATATAGGTCATCCATTAGTTGGTGATACTTTGTATGGTAAGGAAAGTGTATTAATTAATAGGCAGGCACTTCATGCATATAAATTAAGGTTTAAAAGTATTAGAGAAGAAGATATAATAGAAGCTGTTGCAGATATACCAGAAGATATAAAAGCTTTGATTAAAAATATCGAAAAATGAAATAAATTGTATATAATTTTTCGTTGAAATAGAACAAATTGTATAGTATAATTTAAATAAAGTAAGAAGAGCGAGATGCGCGTTGAGAAAAAGTGGCAGAGCCGCTTGCACTCGCTCTTCTGTTTATTTTTATTTAACTCTTTCTCTATTTCTAAAGAATGTACCAATATAAACTGTAAGTGGTATAGCAATAAGATGAAGTATAATCCAATAAGTCCAACCCATTCTTGGTGTATACATAATCATTCTCCTTTCTTATTCAATTCCCTTATTTCTTCTCATTGATGCACCCCAATATAGAAGTAGTGGTATTGCTATAATATGTAAAAGTAGCCACCAACCCCAACCAATGTTTGGAGTTAAATTATACATAGGAACACCTCCTTTTTAAAATCCTATTTGTATTTTTTGCTAAAATCCAAAGTTTATGCATAAAAAAGCTTCTCCATTTCAATTGGAGAAGCTTAATTTTTGGGTTGTAATAAATATTAACCCATAGAGCATATAGCATACCAATATAAATAGCTGTATAGAAAGTAGATTTTTTAGTATTGTACCTAAAATATAGATAAATATTCCTATAAGTAATGGTAGAATTATATTTTTATATAAATCAAAATTAAATCCCTGTAGAGTTTTATAGATGCAATTCATATTTAAAATTAAACCTATAAGGGCTGATATAGCAAAATTAATACAATATCCATATATATTTATGCTTGGTATTGCCATTAAAAAATAAATTAGTGTTATGTCTATAAAAGAAATTAAAATTGAATTTATTAATAAGTTAAATTGTTTTCCTAATCCATTTAATATTGAAAAGCTAAGTATTTCAAAATATACAATAGGCAAACCAAAGGACAAATAATATATTAGGCTACCTACAGAGGAATCTTTATATATAAACATAGATATATCCTTTGATGAATTTAAAAAAATTGCACAGGACGCAAAGGCAATTGCCATAGTAAACTTAATTGTAGCGTTAATTCTATGGTTTAATATTTTATAGTTTTTAAAGGCAATACCCTCAGAAAGAGAAGGAATTAATATGGTGCTTAATGAAGAAATTATTATTGCAGGGAAAAATACAACGTTCATAGCCATACCCTGAAGTTTACCCAGCATAGATATGGAATCTTCATAGGGTATACCAGCTATATGTAATCTTTTTGGAATTAGGATTGCAATTATTGAACTAAACATAGTGGATAAAATGCCATTTAGTGCAAGGGGGATTGATAATTTAAGAAGATTAAATAAAAGTTGAAGGCTATTGTCGGATTTACCCATAGGAGGGTTTTTACGCTTAAAATTAATAAAACACACAAATAAAAGAATCAAACTTGATAACTCTCCAATGGACAGTGAAATATAAGCAGCAGCCGATTTAATATGTATATCATATCCTTTAAAAGTTTGAATTAATAAGTAAATACTAATTATTCTAATTGCCTTTTCCAAAACATCGATTATAGCGGGTTCTAATATCTTTTGATATCCATAAAAAACTCCTTTAAATACAGAAGAAATGGAAACTATTATAAGTGCAGGACAGAAGAATAGTATGCTAAGTTGAGTTCTATCATCATTTAATATATTTTTTGAAACAAAACTTGATAAAATAACAAGAATTGTTGTTATAAAAACCGACCAAATAATTTCGAATATGCAGGTAACTTTAATTGTGTTGTACAATTCGCGTGTTTTTCCCAGTGCCTTTTTTTCAGCACTTATTTTAGATAGAGAAACCGTAACTCCGCCACCTGTAAAGAAGAGAAACATTGTATAAAGAGGTGAGACGAGCTGATAAAGTCCCATTCCTTTAGAGCCTATTTCACGAGATAAAATTACTGTAAATAAAAAGGCAAGTGCACCAGTTAATATATTTGATAAGGTTAATATAAAGGTATTTATAAAAAATTTAGAACGCATTTTACACCCCTAAAAACATTTTTACATACTATAATAATATGGTGTTATTTTTTCTATTATGAAAATTAGGGGAGGATATGAAGATAAAATTATATAAAAAGTGCCGTAAATAAATTTACGGCACTTATGTAGATAAAAATATGTGTTGTATTTCTAAATTACTTTAGATTTTCAGGATTTAGTCCTTCAAGTTCTGGTATTACAAATCTACCATCTTTTCTTATTAGAACGTCGTCAAAGTAGATTTCTCCCCCACCGTATTCAGGAGTTTGAATATATACTAAATCCCAGTGTATAGCTGATTTATTTCCGTTGAATGCATCGTCGTAGGAGCTTCCTGGCGTAAAGTGGATTGAACCTGCTATCTTTTCATCAAATAGTGTATCCTTCATAGGTTTAGTTATATATGGATTAACACCTATAGCAAATTCACCAACATATCTTGCACCTTCATCTGTATCAAATACCTTGTTTATTCTTTCTGTGTCATTAGCAATAGCCTTTACTATCTTACCATTTTTAAATTCAAGTCTTATATTTTCATAAGTAAATCCTTGATATTCAGCTGGTGTGTTGTATGTAATGTAACCATTTACTGAATCCTTAACAGGTGCAGTATATATTTCACCATCTGGTATGTTCATCTTACCATCACATTTTACTGCAGGAATTCCCTTTATTGAGAATGTAAGGTCAGTTTGAGGTCCTACTATTCTTACCTTATCTGTTCTGTTCATAAGATCAACTAATGCATCCATAGCCTTTGACATTTTAGAGTAATCAAGGTTACATACATTGAAGTAGAAATCCTCAAAGGCTTCTGTGCTTGTATTTGCAAGTTGAGCCATTGATGGTGATGGGTATCTTAAAACAACCCATTTAGTCTTTGGAACTCTAATCTTTCCGTGAACTTCACTCCAGAAATACTTGAAGTATAGGTCCATTCTTTCTGATGGAACATCAGATAACTCTGATGAGTTATCACCTGAACGAATGCCTATGTATGCGTCCATATCACTCATTCTTGCAGCTTCATATTTAGCCATCATTTTCATTTGTTCTTCTGTTGCACCCATTAATATAGCTCTGTCAACAGACTTATTTTTGATTGTTACAAATGGTATAGCACCAACCTTGTAGGCTTCCTTTACAAGTTCTTTAACAAGTGGAAGTTCAAGTCCTATAGTTTCAATAAGAACCTTTTCACCTTCCTTAAGTCTACAAGAATAGTTGATTAGATTGTGGGCTAATGTTGTTATTCTTGGATCTACCATTTCAGTTACCCCCTGTCTTTATACTATGTGCAAAATTATTATAACACGAAATTTGAAATTTTACAAAAATAATATTATATTTTATGAAGGAAATATTTCAGTTTTGTACAAATTTTTTATTATTAATTTTCAAAAAAACTATTTACAACTTGTCGAAAATTAGCTAAAATAATAAAAGTGTGTTGGAAAAACGTAAGGTCTTAAATATAAAAATTTAAAAGCTCCACCTTTAAAATGCCTATAAAGGCATTTTTTTTTATTCCTCTTCATATATTTTAGGTGAATAGAAAGTAGGGGGAATAAGATGAAAAACAAAAATATATTTATTGCTTTAATTTTAGTTTTAACATTGGGAGTTTTATCTATAAATTTTTTAATTAGAATAAATGAAGAAAATAACGATGTAACAAACAAACTAATTATACAGGACGGATATAATGTAAAAAAACAGATAGAGGGGTTATCTGAATCTACAGCCTTTGCGGTAGATTCAGATGGAAACTTTTATATAGCTGAAAAAATGGGAAGTGAAGTTGTAATAAATAAATACTATAAGAATGGAAGAAATGAAACTATAGCAAAAGGCTTTAATTATCCCATAACTTCTATTTTAATTTACAAGGGCTATTTATTGGTGTCTCATAAAGGAAAGATAAGTAAAGTTTTAGATAATAGGATTGAGGATATAATAACAGGACTTCCAAGCTATGGTGATTATTCAAATAATGGTATTCAAATAGGCTATGATGGCTATTTGTATATCTGTCAAGGTTCGGCGACTAATTCAGGTGTTGTTGGACTTGACAATTATGAGAGAGGATGGCTTAAAGAAAATCCGTATTTTCACGATTTTTATCCTGTTGATGTTGTTTTATCGGGTATAAATTTCAAATCTTCAAATCCAATGACAGAGGGTAAAAATGATAAGGCCATAACTGGTGCTTTTATGCCCTTTAATATGCAGTCGGGTAAGGATTCAGTAGTAAAGGGTAAAACTCCTGGAAATGCAAGTATATATAGGACCTATGTTGGTTCAACTAACCTTGACCTTTTTGCCTATGGAATAAGAAATCCAATTAATATTATATTTACACACGATAATAAAGCTTATGTTTCAGTTCAGGGTATGGAAAATAGAGGGCAAAGACCTATTGAAAATGGATGTGACTATATATATGAAATAAAAAAGGGTGATTGGCTTGGATGGCCCGACTATGAAGGTGGGGAACCTGTTACTTTAAAAAAATTTAAACCTAAAAATGCTCCCCAACCTCAATTTATAACTGAGATGCATCCAACTACAACTCCACCAAAACCACTAATAGCCTTTAATGAAAGTGGAAGAATAGGAGTTATGGATATTTCAAGACAAAATGCCTTTGGGTATGTCGGTAATTTATTTATACCTTTTAAAAGTGGTAAAAATGAAGATGCAAAAATAGTCTCCTATGATATAAAAGGCAATTTAGCAGTTGATTTTATAAAGAACAAAGAAGAAAAAATAATAAAGGAACCAATTCAGTGTAGTTTCTCAAAAGATGGTGTTTTATATATATTAGATAAAGGAAATGGTTGTATATATTCAGTTGAAAAGGTAGAAGAAAAACAGCAGACTGCTAATAGGATATACATCCCTGTTGAGTATTTAATTGGAACAGTAATTATAGCACTAATAGTAATACTTATAATTCAAATTAGAAAAACTAAATAATACTGGTGGATAATTGTTCTAAAAAGGATTAAAATAAATATAAAAATACACAGGGATGATGAGATATGAGGTTTGTTGAAAAGTCCTATTCAACTGTATTTAAAGGAATGTTAAAGGCTGTAAACCCTATCAAAAAAAGAATAATTAAAACAGAGTGTAAAGTGCATCAGTATATAAATAATCAAGCTTTAATTATTCTCAAAAATGATGGATATGATTATGCCTATAGAGAAATGAGTATAAATATAGATAAAATTAATGAGGGTGTTGTATGGGCTGATCAAGATTTTAAAAGTAGCAACCATTTTTATAATCCACAAAGGAATAAAGGACTTTATGGATGTAGTAATGCTCTAAAGGAATGTTCCTACTATTATGCAAGAGCCCTAACTAAATATAAAAAGGGAGATAAAGATAAGGCATATTTTTATCTTGGAGCAGCCTGCCATCTAATTCAAGATGTTACAGTTCCACAACACGTTAATGTGAAATTGCTTGACAGCCATAGAAAATATGAACAGTGGATAATTAAAACCTATAGGAATCACGATAGTTTTAATGCTGATGATGGTGGTATATATTTTAAATCAATAAAGGAGTTTATAGAATTTAATGCAAACTCATCATTAAGAACATATTATAAGTTCAAAAATGAGTTGAATGACGAACTAAGATATTATAAAATTACAACTGTTATACTAAAATTAGCACAGAGGACAACGGCTGGACTTATGTTAAAGTTTTTTAATGACATAAGAAAACTTAAAAATTTATCTGAGGAGTGATTGTATTGCCTAAACTTACTTGGAAACCAGGTACTATGCTGTATCCTGTACCTGCTGTATTAGTTTCTTGTAGCTACGATGGGGTAGATAATATAATAACTATTGCATGGGCTGGGACAATTTGTACTAATCCACCTATGGTTTCAATATCAATACGTCCTGAAAGATACTCCTATGATATAATAAAAAAATCAGGGGAATTTGTCATAAACATACCAAATAAAAATCTTGCCTTTGCAACTGATTACTGTGGTGTAAAATCAGGAAGAGATGTGGATAAATTTCAGGTTTTAAATCTAACAAAGGAGAAGGCATCTGTTGTAAATGCTCCTTTAATTAAAGAGTGTCCACTTTCATTGGAATGTAAGGTTAAGGATATTATAAATCTTGGAAGTCATGATATGTTTATTGCAGAGGTTGTTGCAGTAAATGTTGAGGATGAGCTTTTAGATGATACAGGTAAATTGCATTTAGATAAAGCAGAGCTTATATGCTACAACCATGGACAATATTGTGTTGTTGGCAAAAGCTTAGGCAAATTTGGTTTTTCCGTAGAAAAGAAAAAGAATAAAAAAAGAAGAGCTAAATAATTTCTGCCTAAAAGGCAGGAATTATTTTTTTTTAATTGAATTTAATTAGTATATAAAGGGTTGGGGTGGTTTATATGAAGAAAATATATGTAGATATAAGAAATATCGATTTTGGGCAAAATATTATTGATGTGTGTAATGGGGGAGATAGTGCGATAAATCAAATAGTAAGTGCTAAATGCAATGATATTGAAAAAGATATATCTAATTTAAAACAATTAAATGATAAAAACTTAATATACAACTCCTGTATATTTTTCTTTGTGTTATCAAGGGGAATTACAAAGTTTAAATTTAATAAAATAATAAAAGGGTTAATAAAAGTAATTGATAAAGGAAGTAAATTATATATATGGGACATAGTTGAAAAAAATAAATTTGTATCAAAATATGAACTTAATGTTGAATCAGAATTTGGATTAATTAAATTGCCAGTAAAGGTTTATTTTAAGCCTTATACTATAAAATTCCTTGACATAATTAAAGTTTTAGAAAATAATAGTTTCATAATAAAAAGTAGCCTAATAAATCAAGGAATATTATTTATTGAGGCAGAATTTAAAGGGGAGGAAATAAAAGTTAAAAATGAAGGTCATATTAGTAGCATTAAACGCAAAATACATTCATTCAAATTTAGCAATAAGATATTTAAAAAGAGAGATAGAGGATTATGATGTTGAACTTTATGAATCCTCAATCAATGATGATATTTTAAAAATTTCCTTTGATATAACAAGTAAACAACCAGATGTTGTAGCTTTTTCTTGTTATATATGGAATATAGAAAATACTCTAAAGGTTGCAAATACAGTAAAAAATATAGATGAGAATATAAAAATAGTTTTAGGTGGACCTGAGGTGTCCTTTGATTCAGTAGATTTGATAAAAAAATATGAATTTATTGATTTTATTATTAAAGGAGAAGGAGAAAAGGTAATAAAGCCACTTATAGATTCTATAAGCTTAAATAACTTAGATAGGTTAAAAAATATAAAAGGTTTAACCTATAGAGAAAATTTAGATATAGTTGATACTGGTTTTGCAGATACTATAATTGATTTAGACAGCATCAAATTTCCATATGAAAATGAAATTCCAGATAAAATAGTTTATTACGAAGCCTCAAGGGGATGCCCCTTTAGATGTAGCTATTGTATGTCTTCAATAGATAAAAAGGTTAGATTTAGAAGTTTAGAATTAGTTAAGAGGGAACTTAAATACTTAATTGATAATAATGTAAAGCTTGTTAAGTTTGTAGATAGAACCTTCAATGCAAATAAAGATTTTTCAAGGGAGATTTGGAAATATTTGATTGAACTATCACCATCTACAAGATTTCATTTTGAAATAGCTGCAGACTTATTAGATGATGAGGATATAGAAATATTAAAAAGGGTAAAAGAAGGTCTTTTTCAATTTGAAGTTGGAGTACAGACTACAAATATAAAAGTTCTTGAAAATATAAATAGAAGAATGAATTTTGATAGGGTAAAGAATAATATAAATAAAATACTTCAAATAGGTAATATTCATTGTCATTTAGATTTAATAGTTGGACTCCCAGAGGAGGATATAGCTTCCTTTAAGAAATCCTTTAATGATATTATGAGTATAAATCCAGATGAACTACAAATAGGTTTTCTAAAGGTACTAAAGGGTTCACCTATTTATTACGATAAGGATAAATATGGTATAAAATATTGTGGATACCCTCCATATCAGGTATTAAAAACAAGTACTTTAAATAGCTTAGAAATAAACTATCTTTTAAAGTTTGAAGAGGTTTTTGAAACCTTTTATAACAGCCATATATTTGAAAGAACCTTTTACTATGTATTTAAATACATCGATGATTATTATAACTTCTTTAAAGAGTTAACTGATTATTTAATAAAAATTGGATTTTTTGAAAGAAGTATAGGATTACAAGAAAAGTTTTTTCAAATTTTTAATTTTTTAATACAACGTTTTGAAGGAAATACTATAAGGGACTTGCTAATATATGATTATTTATATAATACAAAGAAGACTAATTTGCCGGAATTTTTGAAAAAAGACATAGATGATGATATAGAAACAAAAATTAAACTATGCAAAGAAAAGATAATAAATGGTTTAGGTTTAAGTAATCTAAAGGGACTTTTAATATTACCAATGTCCGTAGATGCAAGAAAGTTTAAAAGAAAGGTTGAATTTAATTTTTCTGATTTTATAGTGGTGTTTGACTTAAAAAACAATAGGCATTACACAATAAGTATGCAAGAATTGGTATAAATAAATGTAAATCTGAAAAAAACAAAAAAATATAATGAAAATCGACAAAAAATGACTTTTATTTTTCAAAAAAATTTAGTATAATAAAGTTAAAATTTTTTAAATATTTAATAAAAAAGGTGGTGATACTTTGGCTCTTGATGTAGTAAAGAAAATTAGTGAGATTGAAAAGCAAGGGGAAGAATTGATTAAAGAGGCACAGAGGAGGGCAAATGATATTTTAAAAAACGCAAAGGATGAAGCAGAAAATATAAAAAGAGAAGCCCAAGAGAATGCTGAAGCCTTTTATAGGGAAACAATTGCAAAATTTGAACACGAAGCAAAAAATCAAATTGAGCCAATGATAGCTGATGCAGAAAGGAAGAAACAAGAAATAACAAATATACCAAAGGATAAGATGGAAAGAGCCATAAATATGGTTATCGAGAGGATAGTGAATAGCCATGGCAATAGTTAAAATGAAAAAAGTAACCATAACAGGTGCAAAGGAAGATAAATACAAGATTTTAAAGGCTCTTCAAAGGGCATCTGCAGTTGAAGTTATTGACTTAAAAGAAGTAGTAGGAGAAGAATTAGAAGGAGTAAGTTTTGAAAATAAGACAATAACTGAAACTGAATTCAATTTTAATAGAGTAAAGCAAGCATATGAATTTCTAAGAGCCTTTAGTGAAAGTAAAAAGGGAATTTTGCAAAAAAGAGAAGTTTTAAACGCTGAAAAGTTTGAAAATTTTGCAAATAACTTTAATTGGATGGATATAACAAGTAAAGCAAAATTGCTTGAAGAAGAAATTAATAACTTAAAGGCTAAAAAATCTAAGCTTGAATTACAAATTGAACATTATGATGTATGGAGTAATCTTGATGTATCTACAGTAGAACTTGGCAAGCTAAAAAGAGTAGCCTACTTTATAGGAACTGTATCTAAAAAATATGAAGTAGCAATGCTGGAAGAACTAAAGAATATTAATGGAATATACATAGAAAGAGTTTCAGAAAAACAGCAGGATTTAAATATTTTTGTTGTATGTCACAAGGATGATTACAACCAAGTTTATGAAGTTCTAAAGAAGTATGGCTTTACAAAGCTTGCACTTGAACTTGAGGATACTCCAAAGAATATAATAACAAAATTAAAAGGTGAGATAAGCGAAATTACAGCTAAAGAGGAAGAGTTAAAGGCGGAAGTAGTGAGTCTTTCAAAAAGTCTTGATGACTTAGAAAAAGTATACGATTATTTTAGTTCACAGCTTGAAATAGAAAGACAAACATCAAAAATAATAAATACAAAGAAGTCGGTAATTTTACAAGGATGGGTACCTGAAGAGAAAATAAATATACTCCAAAGTGCTATAAATAAATTTAACCTTCAGGTTTATTTAGAAGTAGAGGATGCAAAGGAAGAAGATAATCCACCAGTATTATTAAAAAATAATCCGTTAATTGAACCTTTTGAAGCAATTACAGAAATGTATGCACTACCTCTACCTAATGAAGTAGATCCAACTCCAGTATTGGCACCATTTTTCCTATTATTCTTTGGAATGATGATGGCTGATGTTGGATATGGACTACTACTTGGTGCAGTAAGTTTATTCCTACTTCTTAAGGCTGATTTGAGTGATTCTTTGAAAAAGATGGTTAAACTTTTAGCATTGGTAAGTGTTCCAACAGTAGTGTTTGGAGTTTTATATGGAAGTTTCTTTGGTGGTATTATTAAAATGAAACCACTATGGGTTGATCCTGTAGCTGATCCAATGACAGTTTTAAAATACTCAATAGTATTTGGTATAATCCACCTATATGTAGGTTTAGGAGTTAAAGCATACCAATTAATAAAAGAAGGAAAGATTCTTGATGCGATATTTGACGTGTTCTTCTGGTATGGATTGGTTTCAGGATTAATTTGGCTACTACTTGGTGGAGGAAAACCAGCACAAATAATATCAATAGCAAGTGCATTGGGATTACTGTTAACCCAAGGAAGAAGTAACAAAACACTTGTTGGAAAATTCTTTGGAGGTTTATATGGATTATACGGGGTAACAGGTTATTTAGGAGATGCACTATCATATTCAAGACTTTTAGCATTAGGTTTAGCATCAGGATTGATTGGATGGTCCTTTAACCTACTTATTGGTCTTTTAGGAAAAGGTGCAGTAGCCTTTATATTTGGACCAATTATATTTGTAGCAGGACATACATTTAACTTTTTAATAGGTGCACTTGGAACCTTCGTGCATACTTGTAGATTACAGTATCTTGAATTCTTTGGTAAATTCTATCAAGGTGGCGGAAAGGCATTCAAGCCTTTAAAAATATCAACAAAATTTATAAAAGTAGAAGAAGAAATTTAAAGGAGGAGTCAATTATGGAATTTACAACATTTGTTGAATTTTTAAAACAAAATGGAGGTTTAATCTTTGCACTTCTTGGTGCAGCACTTGCAGCATTATTTGCAGGAATTGGTTCAGCAAAGGGTGTTGGTATTGTTGGTCAATCAGCAGCAGGTTTAATTACAGAAGACCCAGAAAAATTTGGTCAATCTCTTATACTTCAAGTTATTCCAGGTACACAAGGTTTCTATGGTTTTATTACAGCTCTAATCATATTAAACAAGATAGGCATTCTATCAGGAAATCCAGTAAATCTTACTTTAGGTCAAGGTTTTATGTTACTTATGGCTTCACTACCAATGGCATTTGTTGGATATAGTTCAGCTATATCACAAGGAAAGACTGCTGCAGCAGGTATTCAAATTCTTGCAAAGAGACCAGAAAAGATGTTCAATGGAGTTATCTATGCAGTTATGGTTGAAACATATGCCGTTGTTGCACTTATAACTTCAATATTAATGATTGTTAATATAAAGCTATAAGGGAGTGGCTAAAATGAATGGAATAGATAGCCTAAAGGAGAGGCTTTTAAGTGAAGATAAGATAAAGGCCTCAGAAATTGAGTCAGAAGCAAGAAAAAAGGCAGAAGAGATTATTCAAGCTGCAAACTTAAAGGCAGCTCAAATAGAAGATGAATTGAGACAAAAGGCACAAAAGGATGGTAAGGATAGAAAAGAGAGAATGATTGCAAGAGCTGAGCTTGATGCTCGAAACATTGTTCTTCAGGCAAAGCAAGAGGCAATAGATTTAATTTTTAGTGAAGTGATTAAAAAAATAGATAGTATGTCAAAGGAAGAATATTCAAATTTAGTAAATAGAATGATTTTAAATAATGTAGAAACAGGTGAAGAGGAAATTGTTCTTTCGGTTAAAGATAAGGACAGGGTACAGATTAATCTTGATGAAATAAATAAACAATTAGTAACAAAGGGAAAGAGGGGTCTATTAAGAATAAATAGTGAATGTGCCAATATCCCTTCAGGATTTATATTAAGAAAAAGTGGACTTGAGATTAACTGTACCTTCGAAGCACTAATTAGAGGTTTAAGGGATGAGCTTGAGGCAGATATTGCTTCAATGTTATTTTAAATAGCCTCCAGTTCTATAAAAGGAGGGTGAGTAATGGATAATACTATATTTGCTCAATGTATAGCAAGAATTAAGGTTCTTGAAACAAAGATGCTTGATAGGGCAAAGATTGAAACACTACTTGAGGCAAAGGATTTTAACGAAGCAAAAAGAATTTTACAGGATAGTATCTATGGTGATTATATAAATATGCCTTCTTATGAGGATGGGCTTAAGAAGGCACTGGAGGATTTTTATAAAGAAATGGTTAAGATTTGCCCAGTAGTTGAGGTAGTAGATATATTTAGAACTAAATATGATGCCCATAACATAAAAACATTAATTAAAAATAGATTTTTACAAAGAGATTTAGATAGTATATTAATTGATGCCGGTACAATAGAAATAGGCAAACTTAAGGAAATATTCAAGGATGATAATTTACGCGATTTATACGAAGTTTATAGAGAAGCTGTCTTTAAGGCACTTGATGAGTATAACTCAAACAAAAATCCTCAGGATATTGACATAATAATTGATGCTGCAATGTTTAAAAGACAACTTGAAATAGCAAAGCAAGTAAAGATTGATTTTATTAAGGATTATATTGAGCTTCTTATAGATGTATATAATATAAGAACATTTATAAGGGCAAAGGAACAAAATAGAGAAAGAGAGTTTTTAAGCAAGGTTCTAATAAAGGGCGGAAAAGTTGACCTTGATGTATTTATTAATAATTTTATAGAAGATGTTGAAAACTTTTCTAATAAGGTATTCCATACAGAACACTTTAAATGGTTGAAGGAAGGAATAGAAGAATATATTAAAACAAAGGATTTAGGAAGAATTGAAAAAATGGCTGACAACTATTTAATTAGTGTTCTTAAGAATTCAAAGTTTATTAGCTTTGGAGCAGAACCAGTAGTCGCATACATATATGCAAAGGAGAATGAAATTAAAGTATTAAGAATTATATTAACAGGAAAGAAGAATGGTGTTGGTGCAGATACGATAAGGGAAAGGCTGCGTGATATATATGTATAAGATAGGAGTTGTAGGTGAAAAGGACGCAGTTATAGCCTTTTTATCCCTTGGTATGACTGTAAAGGCAGTTGATACAGTAGATGAAGCAATTAAGGCTGTTGATGGAATGGCAAGGGAAGGCTACGGATTGATATTTTTAACTGAAACATATGCAAAGGATATGGAAGAAACACTGCTTAGATATCAAAATCAGATGGTTCCTGCAGTTATATTAATCCCTGGAACTCAAGGAAGCCTTGGAATAGGTCTTGAAAAGATTAGGGATAATGTAGAAAAAGCTGTCGGTGTAGATATATTATCAAAGAAGGAAGGTTGATAGCTTGAAGTACGGTAGAATTATTAAAGTTTCCGGTCCTCTTGTTATTGCTGAGGGAATGGAAAATGCAAAGATGTTTGACGTGGTTAAGGTTGGTAATAGAAGATTAGTTGGTGAAATAATTGAAATGAGAGGGGATAGAGCCTCCATTCAGGTATACGAAGAAACATCAGGTCTTGGAATTGGTGAGCCAGTTGAAACAACTGGAGAACCTCTTTCAGTTGAACTTGGACCTGGACTTATAGAAGCGATGTTTGATGGTATTCAAAGACCACTTGATGCTGTTATGAGGGTTGCTGGTGACTTTATAACAAGAGGAGTAGAAGTTCCATCCCTTGATAGAGAAAAGAAGTGGTATTTTAAGCCAAAAAAGAATGTTGGCGATTATGTTGTTGCAGGAGACATTATAGGTGTTGTTCAAGAAACAACTATAATTGAACACAGAATAATGGTTCCCTATGGAGTTGAAGGTGAAATAGTAGAAATAAATGAAGGTGAATTTACAGTTGTAGAAACTGTTGCAAAGGTTAAGACTCCAAAGGGAGAAATAAAGGATGTAATTATGATGCAAAAGTGGCCTGTAAGAAAGGGAAGACCATATAAGGGTAAGATTCCACCAGCAGAACCAATGCTTACAGGACAAAGAATTATAGATACCTTCTTCCCAGTTGCAAAGGGAGGAACTGCTTGTATTCCTGGACCATTTGGAAGCGGTAAAACAGTTGTTCAACACCAGCTTGCTAAATTGGCAGATGCAGAAGTAGTAGTTTACGTTGGATGTGGCGAACGTGGAAATGAGATGACAGATGTTCTTATGGAATTCCCAGAGCTAAAGGACCCAAAATCTGGTGAACCATTAATGAAAAGAACTGTACTTATTGCAAATACATCAAATATGCCAGTTGCTGCAAGAGAAGCATCAATTTATACTGGTATAACAATTGCAGAATACTTTAGAGATATGGGATATTCAGTTGCAATAATGGCAGACTCAACATCACGTTGGGCAGAAGCATTAAGAGAAATGTCAGGACGTCTTGAAGAAATGCCAGGTGAAGAAGGATATCCAGCATACCTTACTTCACGTGCTGCAGAATTCTATGAAAGAGCAGGTAAAGTTTACTGCCTTGGAAGTGATGAAAGAATAGGTGCACTTACTGTTGTTGGTGCGGTTTCACCTCCAGGAGGAGACCTTTCAGAACCAGTAACCCAAGCAACACTTAAGATAGTTAAGGTGTTCTGGGGACTTGATTCAAACCTTGCATACAGAAGACACTTCCCAGCTATAAACTGGCTACTTAGCTACTCACTATATTTAGATAAGATTTGTAATTACATTGAAGAACAAGGACATAAAGGCTGGGGAGAAATGACAAGAGAAGCTATGAAGATTCTTCAAGAGGAAGCAGAACTTCAAGAAATAGTAAGACTTGTAGGTATAGATGCACTTTCAGAGAAGGATAGACTAACTTTAGAGGCTGCAAGGTCACTAAGGGAAGACTACCTACATCAAAATGCATTCCACGAAGTTGACACATATGCTTCATTAACAAAACAGCTTAAGATGTTAAAGCTTATATTAGATTTCTATCATCTTGGACAAGAAGCATTAAAACAGGGTGTATATCTAAGTAAAATAACTTCTCTTCCTGTTCGTGAAAAGATAGCAAGAGCAAAATATATACCAGAGGTTGAAATGGCAAAGATAGATGAAATATCCTCAGAACTTCATATGCAAATGGATACACTTGTGAAGGGAGGAGAAGTAAATGCTTAAGGAATATAGAACTATAAGAGAAGTCGCAGGTCCACTTATGCTTGTTGATCAAGTAGAAGGGGCTGTATACGACGAACTTGTTGAAATAGAAACTCAAACTGGTGAAATAAGACGTGGTAAGGTACTTGAAATAAATGGAGATAAAGCACTCGTTCAGCTATTTGAAAGCTCAGCAGGAATTAATTTAAAGGACAGTAAAGTTAGATTTTTAGGAAAGACACTTGAACTTGGTGTGTCAATAGATATGCTTGGAAGAGTCTTTGATGGACTTGGAAGACCAAAGGACGGAGGTCCAAAGATAATTCCAGAGAAGAGACTTGATGTTAATGGTAACCCACTAAATCCTGTGGCAAGAGACTATCCATCAGAATTTATTCAAACTGGAATATCAGCAATAGATGGACTTAATACCCTTGTTAGAGGACAAAAGCTACCTATATTCTCAGGTTCAGGTCTTCCACATGCAAACCTTGCAGCACAAATTGCAAGACAGGCAAAGGTTTTAAGTGCAGAAAGTAAGTTTGCTGTTGTATTTGCAGCAATGGGTATTACATTTGAAGAGGCTGACTTCTTTATATCAGACTTTAAAAAGACAGGTGCTATAGATAGAGCAGTTCTATTTATAAACTTAGCAAACGACCCTGCAATTGAAAGAATTGCAACTCCAAGAATGGCATTAACTTGTGCAGAATATTTGGCATATGAGAAGGGAATGCATGTACTTGTTATAATGACAGATATGACAAACTACTGTGAAGCCTTAAGAGAAGTATCTGCTGCAAGAAAAGAGGTTCCAGGTAGACGTGGATACCCAGGATACCTTTATACTGACCTTTCAACACTATATGAAAGAGCAGGTAAGATAAGAGGAAAAGAAGGTTCAATAACACAAATACCAATATTAACACTGTCTCTTATACACATCT
>JAOAAJ010000029.1 GCA_026418935.1 Caloramator sp.
AAAGTTGCATAACAAAATTTAACAATAGTATTTTACCATAAGGGGACTTTTAACCCCTAAGATTGGATAAATATTGCTACGCATTTATATTTGTCCATAACTGGTAATTTGATTTTTAAAATTGCCTATCTAAAGTTATTAAATAAAAAGGAATAATGGGTGTAGTAATTTAAATTTACAAATATATACTTGAAACTATATAATGCCATTCGAATTACTTATAACTTATAAAGAATTCATCTTAGGATGAATTCTTTTTTCATATTAACCATATCTGGAATTTTTAATATATTTGCTGTAAAATTAAAATATACTTATAAAGAAGGATGTGGTGGTATATTTGGTTATGTTACACCCTTAAAGGGAGAGCTAAAGGTTAGGGAGCTTGATGTTTTCAAGGGCTACTATTGTGGAGTTTGCACATCCCTTGGAAAGATAAACTACCCAACAAAGTATATTTTAAATTACGATATGACCTTCCTTGCTCTATTTTTATCCTCTATAAAGTTTGATATGGATAGGCCAAAGAGAAGGTTTTGTGGGTATAAGGTAAATAAAGTAAACTATTTTACCAATGAATATATAGACTATGCAGCTATGATGAATATAATTTTGACAAATAGAAAACTTTTGGATGATTATAATGACGATAAAAACTATTTTTCACTTCTTCTTTCAAAAATTTTTAATGTGAAAAATAATGAGAAGTTTAGGGATAAAATTGAAGTGATAGACAAAAAACTTAATGAGATGTCCTATTTAGAAAAGCAAAACTCACCTGATATAGACAGATTAAGCCACCTGTTTGGTGAAATAACAAAGGAAACCTTTGATGTATTAGAGGGTAAAGAAGGTGAAGTTTTAAAATATTTTGGGTATAATCTTGGAAGATGGATATATGTAGTAGATGCTTTAGATGATTTAGAAAGGGATATAAGGGAAAAGAAGTATAACCCATTAATTTATGCCTTCAATTACAATGAAGAAGAAAACTTTAGAGAGAGGGTAGTTGAAAATATACGGTTTGTTTTATACAGCTACCTTGAAAACATAACAAAGGCATATGAACTTCTTGATATAAAAAAGAATAGAGGGATACTTGATAATATAATATATCTATCCCTTGCAGATAAGACAGAAAGAATACTAAAGGGGGAAAAAATAAATGAAAAATCCATACGAGGTATTAGGTGTAGACAAGAACGCTTCAATGGAGGATATAAAGAGAGCCTATAGGGAGCTTGTAAAAAAATATCATCCAGATAGATACCAAGACAATCCCTTAAAGGAGCTTGCAGAGGAAAAATTAAGGGAGATAAATGAGGCGTATGATTATCTTTTAAATAACCACGGAAAACAACAGAATAGCTATTCAGGAGGAGGCTATTCATCAAGTGGTTACTCTAATCAAAATAGTTTTTCAGATTTTCAAAGGGTTAGGGAGTATATAAATAGAGGAGACTATTTTAATGCCGAAAGAGAGTTAAACAGAATAAATATGAGAAATGATGAATGGTTCTATCTTATGGGACTTATATATATAAATAGAGGCAACTATTCTGTTGGATATGACTATATAAAAAGGGCATCAGAAATGAATCCTTACAATCAGGAGTACAAGGATGCACTTTATAGAATGAACAACAGCTATAGAAGCTACAACACTCATTACTACAACACCTCAAGAAGGTCAAATGATGACTGTTGTACTATTTGTACATATCTATACTGTGCAGACTGCTGTTGTGAATGTTTAGGAGGAGATTTGATTTCCTGCTGTTAAGAGGGGGGATAATGTGGATAAATCCAAAAGGATTGCCTACAGTGGCATAGCCGCAGCACTTACTATAATATCTCTCTATTTAGGGCTTATAAGTGTTAAGGGGAAGATAACTTTTTTATCTCTTGCAAGCTATATCCTTGCAATACCTATTATTGTTTCTAACATATACACTGGGCTTTTGGTGGCAGTAGCATCAGATATATTAGCCTTTTATCTAATACCCAACAAAGCCTATGTGCTAATTTTTATTCCTATGTCCTTTTATCCTTCTGTTAAGGCATATTTAGAGAGCAGAACAATATTTCACTGGGTGTTTAAGTACATCTATTTTAATTTTTCTATAATAGCTGTGTATAATGTGTATAAGTTTTTTATTTCAAAGGACATTGTAATAGGTTATTATTATTTATTCTTAATAGCAGCACAACTATTTTTCTATATATATGATGTTGTGTTTACAAAATTCATAGGATGGGTGATAAACAAATTAGGGCTGTAAAACACAGCCCTATACTATTATTTCAACTTCTTCACCATTTTGTGATTTTATGGATGCTAATTGTAAACCCTTATATTTTCTTAATTCTTTAAAACATCTCTTTAAAGCTCTTAAATCTATGCAATCTAAAGCTTCTTTAAACTCCTTATCAAGCAAAGGTCTTCCGAAAAAAACAGTAGCATTAAATATATTAATTGCAGTATTTAATAGAAAATTTGGTATGAATATATCTATTTTTTTGCCATTATTTTGCTTGATGTGTATCCTCATCTTTCTCACCATTACTCAACTACAACTTCAACAATGTCACCGTTTTCGCTCTTTATATCAACTATTTTACCTTCAAGTCCTTCACTAACTGCCTTTAAAATTGCCTGTATATCAATATCTTCAAGTCCCTCAACGCCTTCTACCTTTGGTAATTTTTTAATAGCTGCACCAAGTGTACTAATAAATTTAACAGGAACATTGATGTTTACATTGTCTCCCTTTGATGACTTTACAATAACTTTAAACATTTTTTCTTTAGTTTCATTTGTTTTTTCTTGTTCCTTTGAATTAAAAAGTGAAATAAGTTCAGCTGCTTTTTGTGAGTCAATTTTGCCTTCCTCAACCATTTTCAATACCTTCATTACTTCTTCGTTCATTTTAATCCCCCTTATTTATTTTTTAATAAATTAATTGCATCATCGGCTGTTATCTCGCCATTTTCAAGTTTTGTTAGTATATCAAGAGTATTATTTTCATCTTTTGTTTTTGTTGGTATGTAACCAAGTGCAGATATTACGTCATCAAGTTTGCTTCTCACCGTAGGGTAGGATACTCCAAGTTCCTTTTCAACGTCCTTTATATTTCCCCTGCATTTTATAAAAACTTCAATGAAGTTTAGCTGTTCTGCTGTTAAATTTGAAAACCTTGAGAGCTCAAATTCATTTTCAATAACAGTTTCACATTTTGTGCATTTAAGCTTAGTTGCAATTAATTTTGAATTGCAAACAGGGCATTTGGATATAATTTTAAATGCCATACTTTTTCACCTCTCCTAATTATATTATAACTCTAATATTAAAAATGTAAATATAAAAATTAAAAAAATTAATACAAAAATAAATATATATAAAAATAATTAATTTGATAATTAAAATTATAAATTAATATATTAATTTTTTAAAAATATATGTTAATAAAGGAGGTGTTAATATGAGGCTAAATAAAAGAACGGTAATGATGCTTTGTTTTATTCTATTTGCGGGTTTTATTATTTGGATGAGAAAAATACTCATTAAAGAGGGTGCAGTTAATAATCAGATTATTACCTCGACAAAAATAACTTCAAAGTCGTCATTAGAATATGAAATATACGATACAATGCATAGAATGGCAAATACAAAAATAGAGGCTGTAGATGGAAAAGTTTTGGGTGAAATTGAAATAACAGTTGAGAGATGCGATATATTGATTGATAAAGTTAATCAAAGTAATTTAAAAAGTGAAGAGAAGAATAGATTACTTGAAATATTAAATAGGTGGAAGAATGGTGATTTTTCTAATTGTGTAGAGGAGCATAATTATGTTTGGAGAAAACTTGGAGGAACTGTAGGTAGAGCAAAAAGTCTAAGAAAATAATATGTTAAAAAATGGTGCATAATATTTTCTAATTTGCACAACATAATACAAAAAAGGGGTGTAGATATGAGGCTTGAAAGGGCAATGGAAATTCAAGACTCACTTGGTGTTATTGATGTGAAGTACAACGGTCATAGTGTATGGATTGAGGAGGTACATAAGGACACAAAATCTGCAGTTGTTAAAGACTTAGATACCAACAAGGTTTTTGAAGTTCCTGTTTCAAAACTTGAGGAGAAATGAAAAAGTAAACTTTAGGTGCAAATCACCTAAAGTTTACTTATTTATAGTTTGCATTTATAAATTCTTGCCTCATAAGGCCTTAAGATTATATTATCAATATTTTCATCATCGCAGTTGTAGTTTGATAAAATTAGCTCTGCCTCTCTAATTTTCACATCTTCAGGAAGTTTAAATTCAGGTGTTCCTCCAAAGAAGTTTACAACAACTAAAAATGCATCATCTTCACCTTTTCTTATATATGAGTATATCTCCTCGTGCTCTCTGTTAATTTCAATAAAATCGCCATAGACAAGTGTCAGATTATTCTTTCTAATTTCTATAAGCCTTCTATAGTAGTTTAAAATTGAATTTTCGTCCTCTAATTGAGACTGAACATTTATATCCCTATAGTTTGAATTTACCCTAATCCAAGGAGTAGCATCGCTAAATCCAGCGTTTTTGCTGTCGTCCCATTGCATTGGAGTTCTTGCGTTGTCTCTTGATGTTAAATGAAGTCCCTTTATATAGTTTTCGTGGCTCACAAGTCCAGATTCAACAAAATCCCTGTATTTATTAAAAACAGCAACATCTCTATAGTCCTCAAGTTCAAAGTCCCAAGCGTTTGTCATTCCTATTTCATCACCATAGTAAATAAATGGTGTTCCCTTTTGTGTAAGCTGCAGTGTTGCAAGCATCTTTGCAGACTCTCTATGGTATTTTTCATCATCCCCAAGTCTTGAAACTGTTCTTGTTGAGTCGTGATTTGAGTAAAAAATTGGGCACCAGCCTTCCTTCTCATCCCTCGTCTGCCATCCGCTCATCTTTTCCTTTATCTCTTTAACTAAATCTATCTTTCTTCTCTCCCAGTCCCTTTCGCCTTTTCCAACAGAGTGCATATCAAAATGGAAGGTCATATCAAGCTCTTCTCTATCAACACCTGTGTATAGATAGGCATTGTGGTAGCTAATTCCTCCTGTTTCTCCAATTAAAACGTGATGACCTGTATTAAACACCCTTCTTCTTATTTCCTTTATATAGTCGTGTACCTTAGGTAGGTTTTGAACATATTTTATAAAGTCCCCATATACTTGTCCTTCTTTTACCTCTGCATCTAAGAAGTTAAAGTCCTTTTCGAGATGGTTTATTGCATCAAATCTAAATCCATCAACACCTAAATCAATCCAATACTGAATCATCTTTATTATTTCATTTCTTACCTCTTCGCATCTCCAGTTTAAATCAGGCATCTTTTTTGAAAATAGGTGTAGATAATATTCTCCAGATTGTTCATCGTATGCCCAAGCACTTCCTCCAAAGAAGGAACCCCAGTTGTTTGGTGGATTTCCATTCTTTCCAGGATGCCATATGTAGTATTCTCTATATGGATTATCCTTTGATTTTCTGCTCTCTACAAACCAAGGATGTTCGTCGGAGGTGTGGTTTATAACAAGATCCATTATAAGTTTCATATCCCTCTTGTGCATCTCTTCAATAAGAAGTTTGAAATCTTCCATTGTTCCAAATTCATCCATTATGTCATAGTAGTCGCTAATATCATATCCGTTGTCATCGTTAGGAGATTTGTTTATAGGGTTTAGGTATATCATATCAACTCCTAAATGTTTAAGGTAGTCAAGCTTCTCAATGATACCCCTTAAATCCCCAATTCCATCTCCATTAGTATCCTTGAAACTTCTAACATAGATTTGGTATGCAACGCCTTCCTTCCACCAAGCTCTTTTCACAATAAACACCATCCTTTATAATTTTATACAAATTTTAAAATAATCAGAAAATATTCTTTTTATTTTAAGGGCTGCCCAGAATCTATTTAGACAGCCCATATATTTATATTTCAACACAAACTCCAAAGTGGTCAGATACAACCTCTTTGTTTATTCCATTGAATATGACAGACGAAGACTTAACAGGTATTATACTGTTTACTAAAATTAAATCCAGCCTTAAATCATTTTTATTTTCATCCCAACCTGCTATTTTACCTTTAACTGTAACACCACTATCCTTTACTTCTGCAAGGGTGTAGGTGTCATAAAGCCCCTTTTCTATGATATAGTCGTAGCCCTCATTTCTTAAAAATGCGTTGTTGTTAAAGTCTCCCATAAGGAATGTTAGCCTATTTTTATCTATAGTTTCATATAACCTATCAAACTGTTCCTTAAAGGGTTCATCCTCATCATCCCACCAACCAAGGTGGCAGGAGTAAAAGTCAATCTCCTTTCCCTCTACTATAACAGTTGCCTTTAAAACCCTTCTTGTTTTCCAAAAACTAAAATCATCTGCCCTTGAAACAAGGTATGATTTTACATCCTTTACTTTATGCTTTGTTAAAATGGCAACTCCTTCTTCGTATTTATCGTATCCTATGTGGCTTTTTTCATAGTACATACTATATTTTTCCTTTGAAATTTCGTTTATTTTATTCATAAGTAGGAGGGCAAAGTTGTCCTCCTTAACAGAATCCATAACCATTTTACCTTCAATTAGCTGATTTACCTCTTGAAGAGAAACTACATCATAACCTTTTTCTGCAATGTCCTTTGCTATTATACCTAATTTTTCAAGTTGATTTTCTTCAATCCAAGAGTGGCAGTTTAGTGTTAATAGATTCATCATTATGCCCCCAATATGTCGTTTATGTCTGATTTTAAAATATCTGCCTTAGGACCGTATATCGCTTGTATTCCCTTATCCTTTATAATTAGTCCAACAGCACCGTTTTCCTTCCATTTACTTTGTTCTGCAACCTTTGTTGTATCATTAACTGTAACTCTAAGTCTTGTCATACAAGCATCAACTTCAACTATGTTTTCACGTCCTCCTAAAAGTTCTATTACCTTTAGTGCTAATTCTTTATTTCCTGCATTAGTTGTTGCAGCAGCTTCTTCCTCAGCGTCAAGTTGGTTTTCTCCACGTCCAGGAGTTAATATGTTAAACTTCTTTATTGCAAACTTAAATCCAAAGAAGTTTACAGCAAAGAATAGAAGACAAGTAAATACAAAGTTTAATAGGTCCTTTGTAAGCCCTGCATTTACTATCATTGGTGTACGAGTTAAAAGCTCTATAAAACCAAAGGCGTGTATTCTTAAGTTTATAAGGTCTGCCATTGCAAAGGCAAGCCCTGTGAATACTGCATATCCAAAGAATAGTATAGGTGATGTAAACATAAACATAAATTCAAGAGGCTCTGTAACACCTGTTAAAAATACTGCCAGTGCAGCTGATAAAAACATTGATTTATATTGAGGTCTCTTTTCTTTTTCAACGCTCATATACATTGCAAGTGCAGCACCTATTAATGATGCAGTTGAAGTTACAATTTGTCCAACTTTAAAACGTGCTGGATGTACTGTTGCAAGTAGCTTATTGTATGTAGCCATATCTCCAGCTGCCTTTAGATTGTTAAGGTCTGTAATCCATGCAAGCCATAGTGGGTCTTGTCCATAAACAGCTTGACCAATCTTATCTCCAGTTAATATGTTGTAAACTCCACCAAGTTCTGTATAATTCATAGGTATAGTAATCATATGGTGAAGACCAAATGGAAGAAGAATTCTCTCAAGTGTTCCGTATATAAATGTTGAAATAAATGGAGCATTGTCCCTTGATGTTGCAATCCACTTACCAAAAGAATTAATACCAGTTTGTACTATTGGCCAAAATATTGAAAGGATAGTTGCTGTTACAACTGAACCTAATATAACAACAAAAGGAACAAATCTTTTTCCATTGAAGAATGAAAGTGCGTTTGGAAGTTTGTTGTAGTTGTAATATTTGTTATAAAGTGCGGCACCTAAGAAACCTGCTATTATACCAACAAATACACCCATATTAAGTGCTGGTGCACCAAGTACAGGTGTAAAGTAATCCTTTACTACTAAATTTGAACCAAATATTGTTTTAACAGTTGCGTTTGCATCCTGAAGCATTGCACCGTTTACTCCAAATATTGCACCTGTCACACGGTTTATAAGTATGAAGGCTATAAGTGCAGCAAAGGCACCACCAGCTCTCTCCTTTGCCCAAGAACCACCTATTGCAACTGCAAATAGTATGTGAAGATTTACGATTATTCCCCAACCTAAATCTTCAATTATTCTTGCAATCGTCTGTGCAAGTGTTATATCCCCACATAAAATTCCAATAAGTTTTCCGATTGAAATCATAAGTCCTGCTGCAGGCATTACTGCGACTACAACCATAAGTGCTTTTCCGAATTTTTGCCAGAAATCAAAGGTGAATATTTTTTTAGACATTTTAAAACCTCCTTCTAATATGAGCAAACGATTGCATAGAGCGTAAAAAAATATTTGATGGTATATTCCATCAAATATTTCAGACAATTAACAATTGTAGTATATAGTAAAAAAAGTCTGATGTCAAGAAACCTAAGATTAATTGAAATATTAAAAATATAAAGAATTGAATGGGCGAAATCATAAGGAATAAAAAGCGGCTTTTTCAGGGGAGAAACTGTAAATAATTTATATTTCATTTATATTGGTAACATCATATTTTTTAACAAGAGTAACCTTTTTATCTGTATTGTTATAAATATTACAATCAAATCTATATCCTCTTATTCCATTTAATTGAAGTTCTCTTAATATGTTAAATATAGGATTTGAGTCAAAACATTCAAATACCAAGTCTTTATCACATTTGTTGCATATTCCGTCTATTTCGATAACATCAAAGTTGTTATTTATTATCTCTTCTGCTATCTCATCTATTTTGCTTTTTAGATTTAGGTCTATGTGGTATAGAGTCATCTTAAGTCGCCTCCAAAAACAATAATATTCAGATAATTTTCAATATTAGTATAAATCAATTATTAGGGCTTGTCAATAAATTAACCAAGTTTTAACCTGTTCTATTTAATCTCTTTGACAAATATAATTTTATAAGACATAGGGGAGTGGTTGTTATTAAAAGGTACATATTATTAGTTTTAATCCTCATACTTCTTGTAATTTGGGAGGGGAATATGAATAATCAAAGATTAAATTTTGAATATGACTATCCTTGCGAGACATTAGATGAAAAATTAGTTAGGGAGTTTGTTGAAAGAAAACTAACTAACGAATATGGGGGTATACTTACAAATTATAAAATGGAGTTTGGTTCAAGGGATGTTTTATCAGAATCCGAAGGACTTGCTATGCTCTATTATCTATACATAAAGGATGAGGTAGGGTATAGGAGGCACTTTGAGTATGTAATGGACAAGATGCTTTTGAAAAACAATTTAGTTTCCTGGAGGGTTGGTGAGGATTATAAATATTCCTCTTCAGCCTCAATAGATGATTTAAGAATAATAAGAGCACTTTTAATTGGATATAGTGTGTTTGGGGACAAGGAGTATTTTAATCTTGCTAAAAAGATAATAGCGGCTGTTAAAAAATATGAATGTAGAAATGGTTTTTTAGTAGACTACTATGATGGCTATACAAAATCAATATCTATAACTTTGTCCTATATAGATTTATATACAATGAACCTTATTAGCAACTATGAATTAAACTTTAAGAGTATATATGAAAATTCAAAATGGATATTGGAAAATGGTAGGATAAATGGTACACCTTTTTTTAGAAATAAATACAACTTTAGAACAAGGCAGTATTCAAATGAATATAAAGTTGATATGCTCCAAAATGCAATAATAGTTGAACATTTGGCAGAGGACAACATTTTTTATATGGACTTTATTGCTTTTATAAAAAATGAAATGAATATTAGGGGTGCTATTTATTCAGAGTATTATATAAAGGATTTAAAGCCCTCCTCAAAGATGGAATCTACAGCAATTTATGCAACTTTAGCACGGGTAGCCTTGTGTTATAAGGATGTTGATTTATACAATATGCTGATAAATAGAATGTTAAAGCTTCAGTGTAAAAACAGATTATCCCCCATATATGGTGCATTTGGGAATGAAGCAAATCTTTATGCCCACTCCTTTGACAATTTAAATGCACTTTTAGCCTTAAGGATGGGGGGATGCTATATTGTTAAAGAAGATAATAATTAGTTTATTAGCAATTATATGCTTTATGGTTGGAAGAGCCTGTGCAGAGGATAAAAGGGATAGGGCACTTATAGTTTACGACACGAGGTATAAATTTGGTTATGATAATGATGAGGTATTAGCTTTTAAACTTGCATTAGGACATTTTGATATTGATGTATTTGAAGTTTCAGAGAGTTACTATGAGGAGGGATATTTAGAGGACTTTGACTATGTTTTTGTACTTGGATTAGATGATAAGGAACTTTCAAATAAGGTTTTAGATGATTTAATACAGTATAAAGGAACGACTATTCTAATTGGAACAGGCTTTAAAAAGGCACTTTTGAGGGAGGAGTTCGGTAAAAATATATTTTTAGAAAAAAACTATAATGCAGTTGATATATATTATAAGCACTTCAAGTTTTCCTTTAATAGAAGATTTGGTATTTCTGACAACAACTTAGTTGATTACTATGATGTGAAAAATGGACAAGTATTTAGCTATTTTACTGATGGAAAAAGGCAAATACCATATATATTAAATTACAACAACAGATGGGTTGTTACAAGATATGATTCAGAAGGAATAACCTTTTATATACTTTGTGATGTTCTACATAATATTTTTAAAAAAGAACATAGTGAAGAAAAAAAGGTTTTTGTAAGGATAGAGGATGTACACGCCAAAGTAGATGTAAAGAGGCTAAGGAGAATAGGAGATTATTTAAAGGATGAAGGAATTCCATATATGATAGCTTTAATACCAGCCTATAAGGAAAATGGAAGGATATACAGGATATCAGATAATAGAGAGCTTGTAGATACCTTAAGATATATGCAGCAAAATGGAGGGACAATTGTTCTTCACGGATATACGCATCAAATACGGGATGAAAGGACTGGAGAGGGTTATGAGTTTTGGGATATAAAAAATAGTAGACCACCTTCAGATGATATGAATAGATATATGGAGGATAGAGTATACAGTGCACTTTTGGAGTGCCTAAAATGCAAGTTATATCCTCTTGCCTTTGAAGCACCACACTATGCAATAGATAAAGAAGGATATGAGTTTTTAAAAGGACACTTTTCAACTTATGTAGGCCATATACAAACTTCCCAGCATTCCTTTTGTACAACAGCATATCCCTATAGAATAGATGGTATCGAATTTTTAAATAAGCTTGTGCCTGAAAATTTAGGCTATGTCTATTCAGACAACATAAATGAAATATTAAAAAATATGGATAAGACTTCTGTAGTTAGAGACTATTTTGGAGGCTTTTATTTTCATACATTTGTAGATATTAATTATTTAAAGAAAATCATTAGAGAATTAAAGAGTAGGGGATATTCCTTTTACGACCTAAAACAGGAGGAAAACTATGTAAGTTTAAAGGATGTTTATATAAAAAGTAAAGATGGAAAAATAGATTGGCATTATC
>JAOAAJ010000123.1 GCA_026418935.1 Caloramator sp.
GATCCATAAAAAATGTGAGGCATTATATTTAAAATCTTATTAGGATTATCTTTATCTACTTGAAAATATTTTTGTAATTCTTTATTATCATTTATTGTAATTTCTTGTGTTTCAAATTGGTTATTGAAATCTCCATTAATAAAACCTTTAAATTTAACTGTAATAGGAAAATCAATTGTTTTGGGAAAATCTTTTTTGTTAATAGGATTATTGTTGGAATCTGTTATAACAGCATCACTCACAAAATACATTACTTGTTCAACTTTTGTATCAGTTATTAATTTAATCTCTCTTGTTTTTGCTATACCATTTTCATCTACATATTCTTCATATCCATATAGTTCTATTCCATTATAATCTGTTGGTTTTGTTTTAATCGAGAACCTTTCTGAAATTTTATCAAGCAATAAATCTCTTCTATCCATTAAATCATTTGGGTTTTTACCACCTATAGTTACAGCTTTTATTTGTTCATTTAAATCAGCAATTTGTTTTAACATACTTGATACTTCAAAAACTTGATTTTGTATTAAATCCGAAACACTTGATTCAATATCTTCAAGTTGTGTATAATTATGTCTTATACCCTCACAAAGTGCCGTTGCATTACTTCTTACAAGTTCTCTTGAAGTAGAACTTTCAGGGTTAGTAGCTAACCCCTGCCAAGCATCCCAAAAGCGAGTTAAAAGCGTTCCTATACCTGTATCAGAAGGTTCGGTAAAAACAGTTTCTATTTGAGATAGAAATTGCTCTCTTGCTTTATAATTTTCTAATGTACTTGTTTCTTTTCTTATATAAAAATCTAAAAACTCATCTCTTGATCTTGTTATGCTATCAACCTTAACACCAGTTCCTATTTGTCCTGGTTCTGCTGAAGTTGTTAACGAAGGCATACCAAAAGGCGTAGTTGTTTTAAGGTTTGCCCTTTGAACAGAATACCCTTCTGTATTTGCATTGGCAATGTTATGAGATACAACGTGTAGAGAAGTTTGTTGTGCTTGCATTCCCCTCTTTGCTACATTAAATGTATTAAAAAGACCGCTCATAATAAATCCTCCTATATTTTTGTGTTGAATATACTCTGAAGAGATTCATCAACCTTTCCCGTACCCTTGTATGTTACAATTTTATTTTCATTACTTAAAAGGTTTGTATACATTTTTATATAAGCTAAAGATTGTTTTGTAAGTAGAGAGTTTAACTCATTTTTTTCTTTTATAGATTCTGTTAATTTAATTATTTCATCTACTAATTCTTGCTCAATTAACCCTTCCTTTATTAGTTCACTTGCTGTTTTGTTGCCGCTTATTTCTTTTCTTTTTCTTTCAAGTTTAGATAACTCTAAAGCTAAATTTTTCTTATCTTCTATAATATAAGCCAATTTAAATGCTTCATCGTTTAAAAGTATTTTTCTTTCGTCTTCTAATAAAATTTCAAATTCTTTTAGTATATTTATTTCAGATGTCAATAATTCCTTTATCATGTTTATTCACATCCCTTTAATTCTTTTAGTATAGATTTTGAAAGTTTTTCCGTGTCAATATCATACTTGCTATTTTTAATTTGTTCTTTTATTTTATCAACTTTTTCATTAATAATATCATAATCTTTAGCTAAACTTAAATATTTAGCTATTTCTTTGCTAACATTTGAAATTTCTATTGAATCTGATTTATTAGATTTATTTATATTGCTATTTTGACTAACTCTATTACTCTTATATATATTAATAACATTGTTTGTTGTAAAATTAATTTTCATAATATACCACCTCATTTGTATTATCGGAGCAAAAAAATAAAACTTTAGAGTAAAAAGTCTGCAGTTTTATTTTCCCTGCAGACTTTTTACTCTTTCAGCGTTGCTAACAATGCTTGTAATTCTTACACCAAAATTTTCGTCTATAACTACAACTTCCCCAAGTGCAACTTTTTTTCCATTAACCAAAATTTCAACAGGTTCTTCAGTTAATTTTTCTAATTCAACCAAAGAGCCAACTGATAACTCTAATATTTCCTTTATTGTCTTTTTTGTTCTTCCTAATACTACTGATATTTCAAGTGGTACATCAAGAATTAGATCAATGTTTTTAACTTCATTAGTAGCAATTGGTGTAAGTGGAGCAAATTCAGCCCTTTGTACATTATATTGAGGTTTATTATTTTCTTGGGGAGTAAAATTCACTTGATTGATATTTATATCTGTGTCCACAAAATATTCTTCACCATTCTTCTTATTATCAAAATCAAGTTGTGGTTCTTCAGTGACATTTTCATCTGAACCTGTTAATTTATTTATTATCATTTTAGCAGTTTTTATAGGTAATAATAGCATTATTTCACTGTCAACTAATGCATCTATTGTTAATCTAAATGATATTTTAACAATTTCATCATCTTCTGATATTTTTTCAGACAACTTATTATTCTTCTCATCCCAAACTGATGCAATAGGAGGTGAAATATTAATAGGCATATTTAACATTTGTGATAATGAAGTAGCAGATGACCCTATCATTTGGTTCATTGCTTCAGAAACAGCACTTATTTCAATTTCTGATAAAGCTTCTGCTTTTCTTGTTCCGTCGCCACCCATCATTAAATCAGCAATAACAATTGCATCTGTAATTTTAATGAGTAGTAAATTTGCGCCTATTAAACCCTCTATATATTCAACTTCGACGGATATAATTGGAACATCAAATTCTTTTTTCATTTCACGTAAGGAAGTTATACTAACTCTTGGTGTGGTAATATTAACCATTCTGTTTATTATTGTAGAAAGAGCAGTAGATGCTGAGCCCATTGAAATATTACCAATTTCACCTAATAAATCCTTATCTGTTTCAGATAGT
This sequence comes from Caloramator sp., assembly GCA_026418935.1. GTDB lineage: Bacteria > Bacillota > Clostridia > Clostridiales > Caloramatoraceae > Thermobrachium. Next base: position 2,855 of record JAOAAJ010000123.1, read on the forward strand.
GTTTCTTTTGGTGCAAAACCACCGTTTAAAAGAGCATCTATTTCCTCTTGTGAAAGTAGACCATCATTCATAATCTTCCACATCCTTATCTAAAATTTCTGCTATTTGTACACCCATCTTTTTACCAATAACTCCTGGATATACTTTATAATGTAGGTTATTTTCAATAAAATAATTTAATGTACCATTTATTTTTGTATCTAATTTAATACAATCGCCAACGGTTAAATTTAAAAATTCTTGAACAGATATAATTGACCTACCCAATTCAACATGTGAATTAACTTCAACATTCATAATATTCTTCTCAAGTTTTTTTGTTGCTTCTACGTCTGATTCAGTTTTTATATTTGTTCTATACTGAATGACAAGTTTATCTACAAACTTCTCTACAGAGATATAAGGTATACACATATTAATAAAACTTTGATTGTTATTTATTTGTACTTGCATTGTTATTAGTTCAACTGGTTCATTCGGTGCCAAAAACTGATTTAATACTGGATTTGTTTCTAAAGAATCTATCTTTGGCTCCACGTCAATAATATCTTCCCATGCAAGTTTTAGACCTTCAAGCATTTTGTAATTAATTTTTTTAATAATATTTTTTTCAATTTCAGTAAACTCTCTAACTTTTATAACTTCTTTTCCTTCACCACCAAACATAATATCTATTGTTTGAAATACAAACTGAGGACTTGTTTCAAATAGAAACAGGCCATTAAAGGGCTCTAAATAATAAGAAATAAGTATAGTTGGATTTGAAATTGAATGAATAAATTCCTCATATGTTATTTGTTCGGTGGATATTACTTTAATCTGAACTGATGTTCTTAAGTTGGCTGTCAAATAGTTTGAAGCTATTCTGGCAAAATTTTCGTGAACCATTTCTAAAGTTTTAACGTGTTCCTTTGAAAACTTATTTGGTCTTTTGAAATCGTATTTTTTAACCTTTTGTTTTGTTTCTTCTGTTTTTTCCTCAAGACTTAATTCACCTGAACTTAAGGCAGACAGGAGGGCATCAATTTCACTTTGAGATAGTATTTCTCCCATCTTATCCCTCCTATTATTTAATTAGGTTTTCACCATCAAGTAAAGTAACAATATAATCTTTAAAATTAATAACTCCCTTTATAGAAGTATTTTCATTATTTATTTTCTCTAACATTTCATCCGTAATATCAACAACCTCTTGAACACTGTCAACCATAAGTCCAACTTTTTCTTCTTGTGCTTCAACAATAATAATATTTTCTTGCATTCTTTCAGAATTTATATTTAAATACTTTTTTAAATCAATAACTGATATAATATTTCCTCTTAAATTTGCAAGCCCACTAATATAATAAGGAGCTTTAGGAACAGAAGTTATATTCATCATTTTTTCTATACCATGAACCAGTCTTGTTTCTAATGCAAACCTTTCTTTACCAATATTAAATATTACTACTTGCATAATAAATCAACTCCCTTAACCAAGCACCTTCTTTAAGGCTTCTAATACTCTTTCTGGTTGGAATGGTTTAACAATAAAGTCTCTGGCACCAGATTTTATAGCTTCCATAACCATCGCCTGTTGTCCCATAGCTGAACACATAATTATCTTAGCATTCGGATCAGATGCTTTAATTTCTTTAACAGCTTGAATACCATCCATTTCTGGCATTGTTATATCCATTGTAACTACATCAGGTTTTTCAGTCTTATATATTTCAACTGCTTTTGCACCATTTGGCGCTTCACCTATTACTTCATACCCATTTTTAGTTAGTATGTCCTTTAGCATCATTCTCATAAAAGCTGCATCGTCAACTATTAATACTTTTGCCATTTTGTATTCCTCCCTTAATTATAAACCTAATTTATTTAATAAAATTTCTAAAGAACCAGGTTTTGGTATAAAAAAGAAATTACCTGCTATCTCATTATTATCAACTATGAATTTTGTGTCTATTGCTAAAACATTTTCACTATACTGTTCTGCATCCATAAATGTTGTTGTCATAATAGCAGC
>JAOAAJ010000101.1 GCA_026418935.1 Caloramator sp.
TATGGTAAAAAAATTAAATCAGGTATTAACTTAGGTACAAGAAAATCCTTTGCAGATATAGGAAAGACAATTGCAGAATTATTAAATATAGAAGCAAATATAGCAGGAGAAAGTTTTGCAAAGGAAATTTTAAAATAATAGGAGGTATATACATGAATTATATGGAGAAATTAAATGCAGCTTGTCAATATATTAAAGATAAAATAAAGGATGAACCTAAAATTGCTATCATATTAGGTTCAGGTCTTGGTAGTTTAGCTGATGAAGTTACAAATAGGATTGAATTAAACTATAATGAAATACCTAATTTTCCAATATCTACAGTAGAGGGTCATGCTGGTAAATTTATATATGGAGAATTAAATGGTAAAAAAGTTATTATGATGCAGGGAAGATTCCACTTTTATGAAGGATATGATATGCATACAGTAACTTTCCCGATAAGAGTTTTAAAACTATTGGGTGTAGAAAAATTAATTGTTACTAACGCAGCAGGTGGAGTAAATACTGCGTTTAAGCCTGGTGACTTAATGATAATAAATGACCACATTAATTTTTCAGGTACAAATCCACTTATAGGTCAAAACTTAAAGGAATTTGGACCAAGATTTCCAGATATGTCAAGTGCGTATTGTAAGGAGTTAATTAATACGGCAAAGAATGTAGCAAAGGACTTAGGAATTGAGTTAAAAGAGGGAGTATATTTTATGATGACAGGTCCATCTTACGAAACACCTGCAGAAATTAGAATGATTAGAATTTTAGGTGGAGATGCAGTTGGTATGTCAACAGTTCCAGAGGTTATTGTTGCAAACCATAGCGGTATGAAGGTTTTAGGAATATCCTGCATTACAAATATGGCTGCAGGAATATTAGAAGTGCCATTAAGCCATGAGGAAGTAATAGAAACCTCTAATTTAGTTAAAGATAAATTTAAGAATTTAGTAAGTGAAATTGTAACAAGGATGTAGAGGGGGAATATATATGAGAATGTATGATATTATTTTAAAGAAGAGAAATGGTGAAGAATTAACAAAAGAAGAAATAGATTTTTTTGTTGATGGTTACACAAAGGGAGAAATTCCAGATTATCAAGTTTCAGCACTATTGATGGCAATATTCTTTAATAAGATGACAAAGAGAGAAACTGCGGATTTAACAATGGCAATGGTTAATTCAGGAGAAACTATAGATTTATCAGAAATACAAGGAGTAAAGGTAGATAAACATAGTACAGGTGGTGTTGGAGATAAGACTACTCTTGTACTTGCTCCAATGGTAGCAGCATGCGGAGTACCAGTTGCTAAAATGTCTGGAAGAGGGTTAGGTCATACTGGTGGTACTATAGATAAATTAGAATCTATAAAAGGATTTTCTGTTGAAATGACGAAAAAACAATTTATAGATAATGTAAATAGAATTAAAATGGCAGTTGGAGGACAAACAGCAGATTTAGCTCCAGCTGACAAGAAGTTATATGCATTAAGAGATGTTACTGCTACAGTAGATAATGTTTCATTAATAGCATCAAGTATAATGAGCAAAAAGATAGCAGCAGGTGCAGATGCAATTGTTCTTGATGTTAAGACAGGTACCGGAGCATTTATGAAAACTTTAGATGATTCTTTTGAACTTGCAAAAGAGATGGTTGATATAGGTACAAATGTTGGACGAAATACTATAGCAGTTATTTCAGATATGGATCAACCATTAGGATATGCTGTAGGTAATGCTTTAGAGGTTAAAGAAGCAGTTGAAACATTAAAGGGTCATGGACCAGAAGATCTATTAGAATTATGTATTGTATTAGGAACTCAAATGCTACTTCTTGCTGGTAGGGCAAAATCAGAAGAAGAAGCAAGAAAGATGTTACAGGAAACAATAACATCAGGTGCTGCCTATGAAAAATTTAAGGAATTTGTAAAAGCACAAGGTGGGGATGTTTCAGTAATAGAAGATTTAGAGCTTCTTCCAAAGGCACAGCATATTATAGAAGTTAAGGCAGATAGAGAAGGATATATTACAAGAATTATAGCTGACCAAATCGGTATATCTGCATTAATTTTAGGTGCTGGCAGAGAAACAAAGGAGAGCCCAATAGACCCAGCAGTTGGTATAATAATTAAAGAAAAGGTTGGAAGCTATGTTAAAAAAGGAGACGTAATAGCTTATTTATTTGCAAATGATCTAAACAAGGCAAAGACATCAGAGCAAAAACTATTAGAAGCATATCATATAGAAGAACAAAAACCAGAAGACAGACCATTAATTTTTGGAATTGTTACAAAGGAAGGAATAAAGAGATTTTAATAAAGGAAAGTCGTTAACTTAGAAAAGTTAACGACTTCTTTTATTTTGTTTATCTGTTTTTTATTAATACAATTTGAAAAAGAGGGAAAACTAACAATAAATAAAAATCTTTAGGGAGGGAAATAAAAATGAAGAAAAGATTAAGTGTTATTTTATTAACAGTACTATTAATTTTTATATTTACATATCAAAGTAGAGCTGCTGTAAATATTGAACCAAATATGAATTGTAAATCAGCAATATTAATGGAGTTTTCAACAGGTAAGATACTGTATGAATATAAATCCCATGAGAAGCTTGCACCTGCAAGTGTTACTAAAATAATGACTATGCTTCTTGTTATGGAAGCTATAGATAGTGGAAAAATAAAACTAACTGATAAAGTAGTTGTTAGTGAAAATGCTAAAAGATTAGGTGGAAGTACAATGTACCTTGAGACAGGAGAAGTTAGAACAGTAGAGGAACTTTTAAAGGGTGCAGCAGTAGAATCAGCAAATGATGCTTGTGTTGCTTTAGCCGAATTTTTATGTGGAACAGAAGAGGAATTTGTAAAAAGGATGAATGAAAGGGCAAAAGGTCTTGGAATGAATGATACCCATTTTGTTAACTGCTATGGTTTTTATGATCCTAACCATTACACATCAGCATATGATGTAGCTATTATGTCAAGGGAACTATTAAAACATTCAAAAATATTAGACTATACTACTATTTGGATGGAAACAATTTCTGAGGGAAGAAAAACTCCCTTCACACTTGTAAATAGAAACAAAATGATAAAGGCATATAAAGGATGTGATGGATTAAAAACTGGTTATACAAAGGAGGCTATGTACTGCATATCTGCAACTGCAAAAAGAGGGAACGTTAGGTTAATATCTGTAATAATGGGAGCTCCAAGTGCAAAGGAAAGAAATGCAGTTGCAGCACAGTTATTAGATGTAGGATTTGCAAAATATGATAGTTTTGATGTAGTTAAAAAGGGTGAAGTTGTAGGTGAAGTTAGAATACCTAAAGCTAAACCAGAAAGTGTAAAGGTTGTAGCAAAGGAAAATTTAAATATTGTTGTTGAAAAGGGAAATAAACCAAATATACAAAAAAAGATAGAAATTTTTAAGGATTTGAAATTGCCAATTAATAAAGGTGAAACTGTTGGCGTAATAAAGGCTGTGGATGGTGAAAATGTTTTTGGTCAAGTTGAGGCTGTAGTAGATTGTAAAGTAGAAAAAATGAAATTTATAGATACCTTGAATAAAGTATTTAAAAGTTTTTTAAATGTTAATTGAGGAGTTGATAAGTCAACTCCTTTTTGTTTTATATTATTTTTTATGATATACTATTGAAGGTGGGTGGTAAATATGTATAATAAAGTAGTTAAAAATTTTATGGATATATTAAAAAGATACAAAATACAATTTTATTTGGTTGGAGGTGCTGTAAGGGATTTAATAATTGGTGAAGAACCAATTGATTATGATTTTGTTGCACAATTAAATAGAGAAAGGCATTTAGAGATTAGTCAACATATTTCAAAACAATTAAATTGTGAACTTGTATATAATAAACATTATTGTACATCAAAGTTTATAGTAGATGGAAATGATATTGATTTTGTTATGGCAAGAAAGGAAACATATGATAAAATAGCTGCAATTCCTAAAGTAGAAGAAGGCACACTTTACGATGACTTAAAGCGAAGAGACTTTACTATTAATACTATTGCTTATGATGTTTTAAATAATAAATATATTGATATTTTTGATGGTATAAATGATATAAAAAATAAAAAAGTTGTAGTTTTACATGATAATAGTTTTAAGGATGACCCGACACGTTTTTTTAGAGGAATAAAGTATGCAGTAAGATTAAATTTTAATTTTTGTAATCATACATATAATTTAATGAAGGAATGTGTACAAAATGAATATATTGACTATTTACCTTTAAGTAGAGTAAGAAGGGAACTTGATGATTTGCTAAAGATAAATGACTACAAAAGAGTTATTTCCATTCTTTCTAATTTTAATTTTTTTAATGAGTATTTTAAATCTTTTATTGATATAAATGTCCCATTAAATGATTTTAATGTTCTTGAAACTGAAGAAAAATATATATGTTTATTTTTTAAAAATGATGAAGTAGGTTTAGGCAAAATCAAAACTAAGTTAGGATTATCAAAAAATTTTATTCAAAAATGTTTGAAATTACAAGAATTAAATGATATTCTAAAGTATGATGATTATGAAGTTTATAGATATTTAGTAGTCAATAAAAAAGTATTTAGTAAAAATCTTCTCTTAAATTGCTTTAAAGACAATAGAATTGATAACTTTATAAAAAATTTAAATTATAAAGTAAATATTAAAAATATATTTGATATTAATCCTTGTGATAGAAATGAATTTATAATAAATTCTACTGTAAAACATCTAATTGATTTAGGAGGTAAAAATGTTTAATCGTTCTTTAAGTGAATTAATATTTGTAAGTATAGCTGTTATTGTATCATTAACTATTCATGAATACTCCCATGCATTAGCAGCAACAATACTTGGGGATGATACACCAAAAGATTATGATAGGTTAACCCTAAATCCTTTTGCACATATTGATGTAGCAGGTTTAATAGCACTTTTAATAGTTCGTTTTGGATGGGCAAAACCTGTACCTGTAAATCCATATAACTTTAAAAATAGAAGAATGGGTATTATATTAACATCATTAGCTGGTCCGCTATCTAATATTATTCTTGCTTTTCTTTCAGTAGTAATATTATTTAAAGTAAGTTTTACTGAAGGAACACTTGGGGTTGCAGAATTCTTAAAAAGTTTATTTTTTATAAATACAGGACTAGCTGTATTTAATATATTGCCAATACCACCTTTAGATGGTTCAAAAATTTTTGCAGAATTATTTAGGGGAAAGGTATCCTATTATATTTATTCTATGGAAAGATATTCTACAGTTTTATTGCTAATGCTTCTTTGGTTTACTCCCTTTAGAAATTTATTGATATTTTTAAATCAAAAACTTGGTATTTTTTTAATAAGTATAGCAGAAATTTTTATTTAAGGTGAGGTTAGATGTCAATAAATATAAAGATAGAAGTTTTTGAAGGACCATTAGATTTGTTATTACATCTTATAAAAAAAGCAGAGGTAGATATATATGATATACCTATTGCTGAAATAACTGAACAATATATTCTATATTTAAAAAATATGGAGGAGCTTAATTTGGATATTGCAAGTGAATTTTTAGTTATGGCTGCAACTTTACTTGAGATAAAGTCAAAGATGCTTCTTCCAAGAAAAAAATTACAAGAGGATGAACAAGTTGAGGAGGACCCAAGAAAGGAAATTGTTCAAAAACTTATCGAGTATAAAAAATATAAGGAGTTTGCAGAACAGTTAAAGATGATTGAAGAACAAAGTCAAATTTATTTCAAACCACCAGAAATAATTGATGATATTGAAAGTAAAGATGTATTTTTTAAAAACATTACATTAGAAAATTTAATGTTTGCTTTTAAGAAAGTTATTGAAGCATATGAAAGAAGAACAAATAAAAAATCAATAATAGATGAAAATATTAGTTATGATGAATTTAGAATTGAAGATAAAATGAACTATATTGTAGGATTAGTTGAAGTATATAAAAGAATTAGGTTTACTCGTTTCTTTGAGGAAGCAAAGTGTAAGCTTGAACTTATTGTAACTTTTCTTGCTATGCTTGAGTTAATAAAGTTGAAAAAGATAAAAGTATATCAGAGGGAAAATTTTGAAGATATATATATAGAAGGGCAGGAGGAAGAATGGCAGAATCAGATTTTTTAAAGGAATTAGGACTATCTGAAAATACTGAAAGAATTAAGGGTATTATTGAGTCAATCCTCTTTGCAGTAGGAGATGGAATTGAAATTAAAGAATTAGCATCAATTATTGATATTGATTTGAAAGAGTTAAAAAGCATAGTAAAAGAGCTTTCAGCTGATTATGAAAAGGACAATAGAGGTTTGGTATTGATTGAATATAATAATAAAATACAGTTGGCAACTAAACCAGAGTATTCAACTTATATTAAAAAGATTTTAAAACCAGAATCAAAACAAAACCTATCTCAAGCAGCTATAGAAACTTTAGCGATTATTGCATATAAACAGCCGATAACCAAAGTAGAAATAGATGAAATTAGAGGCGTTAGAAGTGACAGAGCAATAAGTACTCTACTTGAAAGAGGACTTATTAAGGAGAGTGGAAGACTTGATACAACTGGTAGGCCGATACTTTACTGTACAACGGATGAGTTTTTGAAGTATTTTGGATTTAAAAATATTAATGAACTACCTGAATTAATTGAATTAAAATTGGAAAATGAGGAAGAATAATATAATAGATTATTCTTCCTCATTTTTTATAAATTTTAGGTGATTTATATGTTATATTTAATTTTTTTATTAATTGTTTTAATAATCTTTATACCAATAAATACAACAATAACATTTAACCAAAAAACATTTTATATTAAAATTTACAATATTATTGTTATAAATTTATTTAAAAAAAAGAAAACTAATAAAGTAAAAGTAAAACCTAAAAGGAAGATCAACTTAAATTTGTTTTATACCTATAGAAAAGAAATAATTAAAAGTATTAAATATTTATTCAAACGATTAAATATAAAATTAAAATATAACATAACAGTATCGAGCAGTGATGCATTTAATACTGCAATGATTTTTGGAACTTTGAATTCCTTATTGCCAGCTCTATTTACATATTTATCATATAATTACAAATTTAAATATAAAGGGAATATCTATTGTGATTTTAATTCAGCAAAATCCAAAATTGAGTTTAACGTTTTGATTAGTTTTAACTTGATTACAATAATAATATTTTTAATAAAATCTTTATTAATTTTTATAAAAATATATAAGGGTGGTGTTTTATATGGCAGAGCATCCAATAGAAGGATTAATGAGAACTACAATGGATAACTTAAAAAAGATGATTGATGTTAACACAATTGTAGGTGAACCAGTAGAAACAAAAGATGGAAAGGTTATAATACCAATCTCTAAAGTATCAATGGGATTTGTATCAGGTGGAAGTGAATTTAAACAATCTGAATCTGATAAGGATAATTCATCTTATCCTTTTGGTGGAGGAAGTGGAGCAGGAGTATCTGTACAGCCAATAGCTTTTTTAGTTGTTGGAGACGATGTTAGATTATTACCTGCTACTGAAATGAATTATGTTGAGAGATTACTTGATAATGTACCTGACCTTTTAAAGGATTTAATAAAAAACTTTAAAAAGAAAAAAGAAAATAATGAAGACGAAAATTTCAATCCATCATAAAAGCACGATTGATTGCTTTTATATAGGAGTGTTTTAAAATGAGAAAATATTCTATGTTACTATTATTAACATTAATTTTTGTACTCTCATCAAGTTATAAAACATATACAGCACCAACAAGTAAAAAATTAACTCTAAATTCTTACTCTGCTGTTGTTATTGACCAAAATTCAGGTAGAGTTTTATATAGTAAAAATAGTGATATTAGGCTTCCAATGGCAAGTACAACAAAAATTATGACTACAATTGTTGCGTTAGAGAAGGGTAATCTGAATGATAAAGTAATAGTAAGTAGTAAAGCAGCTTCAGTAGGAGGTTCAAATGCTGGTCTTGTTGCTGGGGAAAAAGTTTCATTAGAAGAACTTTTATATGGTTTAATGTTGCGTTCTGGTAATGATGCAGCTATTGCAATAGCTGAACATATAGGTGGAAGTGTTGATAACTTTTTAAAAATGATGAATGAGAAGGCAGTAGAAATAGGTGCATTTAATACATCTTTTAGAACGCCGCATGGACTTGATGCTGATGGTCATTATACAACTGCAGAAGACTTGGCTAAGATAACTGCTTATGCAATGAAAAATGAATTTTTTAATCGAATAGTTTCCACTAAAGAAATATCCTCGGGTATCAGTGGTAAATTTAATAGAAGCTATTCAAATATAAATAAATTTCTATATAGAGTGGAAAATGCAGATGGGGTTAAAACAGGATATACAGGTGGAGCAGGTAAATGCTTAGTAGCATCAGTAAAACATAATTATGGAAGGTTTATTTGTGTAGTTTTAAATAGTTCTGATAGATGGAGGGATGCAGAAGAACTTGTCAAATATGCAAAGGATAATTATAAATTTATAAAATTATTTAATAAGGGAGATGAAATAAAGAGCGTAAGGGTATTTGGAGGAAAAACTAAATATATAACATCTCATACAGATAACGATATATATGTACCATTAAAATCTGAAGAAATACAATATATTAGAACAGAAGCATTTGTTCCTTCTGTAATCTTTTCACCTATAAAAAAGGGAGATATTCTCGGTAATCTTGTTATTTATTATGATGGCAATATAATTGCTAAATACCCTGTAGTAAGTGATATGGATGTTGATAGAAAAAATTTAATAGATACTATAACTGAGACTTTTAAAAATATGATAATTAGATAGTAATCTATAAGGCTACCTGTATAAGGTAGTTTTTTTATTGTAACAAATTTTTATAAAATGAATAATCTATAAAAGAAGGGGGGGTTTTGGTGTATAGGTTTGTTGAATGTATCGATGCAGGTTCAGATTTCTGCCCTTGTCATTTAGCAGAAAAGGGAGAATGTATAATTTGTAGCCAGCTTCAAAACAAGGTATTTTGTGATTGCTTATATTGGAAGGGAACTTGTATATACCAAGAACTACTTAACAATGGAAATAAAGCTAAAAAAAATAGGGAGTATAAAAAATTTGATATAGTATCTATTAATAAAATAAGAGATGACTTGCATTTATATGAGGTAAAACTTACAAATTATCTGGTAAGAGAGCTGGATAATTTTGGTGCTTTTGTTTTTATAAAAAGACCACAGCATCCTGATTATTTTGGTACGCCTATTTCGATTATGGATGTTGATTATGAAAAATCTACTGTAACTATGCTTATAAAAATACATGGTGTTAAAACTAAAGATATAGTTGAGTGTAGTGAAAATATAATGCTTAAGGGTCCCTACTGGAATGGGATACAAGGACAAAGATTTTTAAGGAATCTAAAGGATACAAATGTTTTAATATTAGGAAGAGGTGTTGCAGCATCTCCTGGTGTATTAGCAACAAGAAGGTTAAAAATAAATGGAAACAATATAAAAGTTATGCTTGATAAGGGAAGAAGTCAAGAGAATGCATGTACTTTATACTACAAAAAATATGGGGCTGATGTAGAGAATATTAATATAATTAACTATAAAACTAAAAATTTGACAGATGATTTTGTAGATAAAATTGATGATTTAATAAATAAAGAAGAAGTACCTGTAATATTAACAGCTGGAGATGATGATTTTAATAGATTGATAATCAACTATATATATAAAAGGAATAACAAAATTTATTTTGCAAGTGTTAATAACCATATAATGTGTTGTGGAGAAGGTGTATGTGGAAGTTGCCAGATAAAATTGTCAGGTAAGTATATACGTTCTTGTAAGCAACAATACAATCCGATTGAATATTATTTGATGGAGGATGGTAATAGATGAGGGTTGTTGTAGTTGGTGGTGGTTGGGCAGGTTGTGCTGCTGCTTTACAGGCAAAAAAATGTGGAGCAGATGTTATTTTAATAGAAAGAACGGATATGTTATTAGGATTAGGTAACGTTGGTGGAATCATGAGAAATAATGGAAGATATACAGCAGCGGAAGAATTAATTGCATTAGGTGCAGATGATTTGTTTAATATTATTGAAAAATGCACAAGACATAAAAATATAGATTTTCCAGGACATAAACATGCAGATTTATATGATGTAACAATAATAGAAGCCAATGTAAGACGATATCTTTTAAGTTTAGGTGTAGATATAAAATTTGAGACAAGAGCAGTAGATGTAGATATAGAAAAGAATCATATTAATGCTATATACCTCCAGGATGGTCAAAGGATTGAAGGAGATGTATATATTGAAACAACAGGCTCAACTGGTCCTATGGGTAATTGCATAAGATATGGTAAAGGGTGTTCTATGTGTATTTTAAGATGTCCTTCATATGGTCCAAGAGTTAGTTTAAGTCAAAGAGCTGGAGTAGAAGATATACTTGGAATGAGGGATGACGGAGTATTTGGTGCAATGAGTGGTTCTTGTAAACTTGATAAAAATTCATTATCTGAGGAGATTAGAAAGGAATTAGATGAAAAAGGTGTCTACATTACAGATGTACCAGAAGAAGATATACATCCTGAAAAATTAAAGATGAAGGTTTGTCAACAATACGCACTAAAGGATTTTGCAGAGAAAGTTATTTTACTTGATACAGGACATGCAAAGCTTATGACCAGCTATTATCCATTGGAGAATTTAAGGAAGTTGAAGGGTTTTGAAAATGTAAGATTCATTGATCCGTATGCAGGAGGAAGAGCAAACTCTATAAGATATTTATCAATGGCACCAAGGGATAATACAATGAAGGTAGTAGGCCTTGATAACCTATTTGTTGGTGGAGAAAAGAGTGGATTATTTGTTGGTCACACAGAGGCAATAGCAACAGGAACATTGGCAGGATATAATGCTGTAAGAAGTGTAATGGGATTAAAATGTATTGAATTGCCACCAACTCTTGCTGTTGGGGATATAATTAAATATGAAAATGAGGGAAAGAATAATAAAAATGGCCTTACTAAAAGATATACATTTGCTGGTTCTGAATATTTTGAGAGAATGAAAAATTTAGGTTTATATACAACTGATATTGAAGAAATAAGGAGAAAGGTAAAAAAGTTATTGATAGATGGAATATTTAAGGAAAAGCTTATTTAGGGGCAAACAATGCCCCTTTGTTTTTTGCAATAATCTATGTATATGTTTGCAGCAACTAATGTATCATCGTATGCTCTATGGCTTTTCAAATTTAATCCATAGAAGTTTTTTATTGTTTCTAACTTATGATTTGGAAGCTCAGGGTATAATTTTTTTGCTATTTTAACAGTATCTATAAAAATATTATTTATAATATCTTCATTATACAAGTAAAAAGATGAATATTTAATAAATTTACCATCAAAACCAGCATTGTGGGCAACTATAGGTAAATCTTCAATAAATTTTATTAATTTAGGAAATACTTGTTCTATAGTAGGTTTAGACTTTACCATATCGTTAGAAATACCATTAATTGAAGTTATATAATTTGGGATTTCAATTTTAGGATTAATCAGCGTATGAAGGGTATCTGATATATTAAAATTAATGTATTTTATAGCTGCAATTTCAATTATTTTATCACTTTCTGGATTAAGTCCAGTTGTTTCTAAATCTAATGCAACGAAAGAATTATAAAATTTATCTGTATAATTTATTTTTTTAATGGTCATTCTTTCAGCTCCTTTTAATATAATACAAGATATTATTATAGCATTTTTGAAAAGCAAATAATAGATATATTATATTTATTAAACCTTTTAAAAAATATAAGTAATAGTTATTTATTTTATATAGGTTGTTTATAGAATATTTTACTATTATAATTAATTACAAGAAGGGAGTGTAAAAATGAAGGAGCGAATTCAAAAATATATAGCAAGGTGTGGAATAACCTCAAGAAGAAAGGCTGAGGAATTAGTATTGCAAGGTAAAGTAAAAGTTAATGGAAAAATAATAAACGATATAATAACTATTGATACTGAATCTGATGTGGTAGAGGTTGATGGTAAAGTAATAAAGCCAGAGGAAAACAAAGTTTATATCATTCTCAACAAACCAACTGGTTATATAACAACAGCAAAGGATCAATTTGGAAGAAAAACAGTATTAGATTTAATAGATGTTAAAGAAAGAATTTTTCCTGTAGGTAGATTAGATTATGACACATCAGGGTTACTTATACTAACCAATGATGGTCAAGTCGCAAACAAATTAATGCATCCATCGAAGGAAATAGACAAGGTATATATAGCTGAAGTTGAAGGAGTTCCAACAAAAGAAGAAATGGAAAGGTTTAAAAGAGGATTAAAGATAGACGATTATATTACTGCACCAGCAAAAATCAGATTATTAAAACAAATGGGTAAAACAAGTGTAGTGGAAATAATTATTCACGAAGGAAGAAATAGACAAGTTAGAAAAATGTGTAGTGCTATAGGCCATAAAGTATTGAAATTAGAGAGGATTAAAGTTGGTAAAATAGAATTAGGAAATTTAAAAGTGGGTGAATGGAGACATTTAAATGACATAGAGGTAGATTATTTAAAATCTTTATAGTGAGGGGATTGTATGTTATATCTTCAGCTATTTGAAAGAATGTCAATTATAGCATTGGCAGCTTACGTTTTTTCACAGACTATTATGTTTAAAAGGCTCTTAACAAAGAAAATAACAAATGTTGAAAAACTAATGCTAATATCTTTCTTTTCTGTACTATCTATTTTAGGTACATATTTAGGCGTTAAAGTTCAGGGGGGAGCAATTGCTAATATAAGACCGATAGGAGCAATAGTTGCAGGACTTATTGGTGGACCTATTGTAGGTATTATTGTAGGTGTTATTGCGGGATTACATAGATATACATTAGGTGGGTTTACAGCTTTATCCTGTGCTGTATCAACTGTTGCAGAAGGTTTAATTGGAGGGTTATTTAAATCATTTATAAAAAGAGGTAAGAGTGATATTATAATAAGTTTTATTGCTGGGATAATAGCAGAGATAGTACAAGTAATAATTATTTTAATGTTAGCAAAGCCCTTTGATGCAGCATTAGAATTAGAAAAAAATATAGGGTTGCCTATGATAATAATAAATTCTTTTGGTGTGGCTCTATTTATAAATATAATTAATGATGTTAAGGATGATCTAAATAAAATTGCTGCCTTTAATGCGTATAGAGCATTAAACATTGCTAAAAAGTCGTCAGTTTATTTAAAAATGGGACTAAATAAGGATAGTGCAAAGGAAATATGCAATATTATATCATCAGAAACAGGAGCAAAATGTGTATTTATTTGCAGTGAAAATGAAGTGCTTTATACAACGAGATATGATGAATTACATATTAAAGAAATAGTATATAATATGGACTCCGATAAAACATCTGAACTTGTTTTACACAATAATAGCTGTTTTTATATAGCAAAGCTTTATTCAGAAAATAATTTGAAGGGATATTTGGGTGTTAGTATTAAAAATTGCAATAACATTGATAAATATTATATAGATTTTCTTGATGAATTGGCTGAACTTTTATCAACACAAATTGAAATAATTAGACTAAATACTATAGCACATAATATATATAGGGCTGAACTTAAAGCACTTAAAGCTCAAATTCATCCACATTTTTTATTTAATGCATTAAATACAATCGCATCATTCTGTAGAACTAATCCTTTAAAGGCAAGGGAGCTTATATTAAGTTTATCTAAATATTTTAGATCAACTTTAAAAAGAAATGATGAATTTGTAGAAGTTAAAGATGAAATTGATCTAATCAATTCATATATTGCCATTGAAAAGGCAAGGTTTGGGGATAGATTAAATTTCTATTGTGATATAGACGAAAAAATAAAAGAATATAAAATACCAACATTTCTATTGCAACCTATAGTAGAAAATTCTATTAAACATGGTATTTCACCAAAGGCTGTTGGAGGAAGTGTATTTTTAAAAGGATTTAAAGAAGATAAATATTTAATTTTTATGATTGAGGATACTGGAGTTGGATTTAATCCAGAATACTATGAATCCATAAATAAAGGAGAAGGTATTGGAATATTAAACATTAAAGAGAGATTAAAGTTATATTATGGAAAGGATTATTTATTTGATATTCAAAGTGCTATAGAGGAAGGAACAAAAACAATAATAAAGATTCCTGTTATGGAGGGATAAAATGAAATATATTGAATGTCTTATTGTTGAAGATGAAGTACCTGCAATAGAAGAACTAAAATTCAATATTTCAAGATATAATGACTTTATAATTAAAGGTTGTGCTACAAATTATTTTGATGCAATTGACAAAATAGAGAACGATAATTTTGATGTAGTTTTTTTAGATATAAATATTCCAGGGGGGAGTGGAATAGAGCTTGGCAAAATAATAAAGAAAAAAAATAATAAGACTGATATTGTTTTTATAACAGCCTATGATGAATATGCAATTAAAGCCTTTGAATACAATGCGTTAGATTACATATTAAAACCTCTTGATGAAAAAAGGTTTGATGAAACGGTTAATAGAATAAGGGATTCTTTTAATAGAAAAAACAATGATATATATAATATAAACGAAAAAATAGAAGAGATAATGAAGAAGGTTTTAAAGGAAAAGGAAAAGACAATTCCTTGTGAAGTGAATGGAAAGATAGTTTTATTAAATATAGAAGATATTATATATTTTTTTATTGAACAAGATAAAACAATAATTAAAACTTTTAATAATAGATATGAAACAAAATTTACTTTAAATGAGCTTGAGGAAATGACAGGTTTTTTAAGAACCCATAGAAGCTTTTTAGTAAATCCAGTCAAAGTAAAAGAAATACATCCTTGGTTTAATGGTACTTATAAAATGATTATGAAGGATAAGGATAATTCTGAAATACCAGTTAGCAGAAGTAAGTCAAGATATGTGAGAGAATATTATAAAATATAATTTTTTTTAAATTGCAGATAAACTTTCAAAAGATGCAGTTTAAGATAATTATAATGCATTTTACCCTCAAATAAATGATTAAATAAAAATTTGATGTTATTATAAAGATATGAATTGTACAAACATTCAAAAAATAAAAAGGAGGGTTAAAATGTATTCATTTATTTTTGGAATTATACTATTACTTCTTGGGTATTATGTCTATGGAACTTATGTAGAGAAGCAATTCGGCATCAATGAAAAAAGAGTAACACCAGCATATGCTCTTCAAGATGGTGTTGATTATGTTCCAATGGCTACTTGGAAGGTTTATTTAATACAGCTACTGAATATAGCTGGACTTGGACCAATATTTGGTGCAATCCAAGGTGCACTTTTTGGACCAGCTGCCTTTTTATGGATTGTTTTTGGAAGCATATTTGCAGGAGCAGTTCATGACTATCTTTCAGGTATGATTTCAGTTAGACATAAGGGTGCAAGCCTTGCGGAGATACAAGGTATATATTTAGGTAAGAAGATACAAAATATAATGAGAATTTTTACAATAGTCCTTTTAGTTTTAGTTGGTGTTGTTTTTGTTACAGGACCTGCTAAGTTGCTTGCAGCAATTACTCCATCAAGTTTGACAGTTACATTTTGGGTTGTTGTAGTTTTTGCATATTATTTCTTAGCAACGATATTACCAATTGACGTTCTAATTGGAAATCTATATCCAATATTTGGTATAGCATTAGTGGTTATGGCTGTAGGCGTTGGTGGTGGTATAATTTTAAAGGGATATCACATACCAGAAATATCACTTGTAAATTTACATCCTAAGAAATTACCAATCTTCCCAATGATGTTTATTACAATAGCTTGTGGTGCAATATCAGGTTTCCACGCTACACAATCACCACTTATGGCAAGATGTATAAAGAATGAAAAATATGGTAGAAGTGTATTTTATGGTTCTATGATAGCTGAAGGTGTTATTGCACTTGTTTGGGCAGCAGCAGGAATGGCATTTTATAAGGGAGTACCTGGACTTGCAGCTGTTCTTGGAAAGGTTGGACCAAGTGGAGTTGTTCTTGAAATAACTAAGACATTACTTGGACCAATAGGTGGCGTTCTTGCTATGTTAGGTGTTGTAGCTTGTCCTATAACATCTGGAGATACAGCCTTTAGAGGTGCAAGACTAATGCTTGCAGATATGATTAAGTTCCCTCAAGATAAGATTGTAAAGAGACTTTATTTAGCTGTTCCATTATTTGCTGTGGGTATAGCATTAACATTTATAAATTTTGATATAATATGGAGATACTTTGCTTGGGCAAACCAAACACTTGCGATGGTTACTCTTTGGGCGGCAGCAGTTTATTTATACAAATACAAAAAGAATTATTGGATAGCAGTAATTCCAGCAACATTTATGTCATATGTTTCAACAAGCTATATACTACAAGCAAAGGAAGGATTTAAACTTCCAGCAAATATATCAAATGCTATAGGATTAGTAGTAGCAGCAGCACTATTGATTATATTTATGAAGAGAACAAACGAGTTTGTAAAATCAATAAAGGAAGTAGAAGAAGAAGTAGCAATAACAGAATAAAAGGTGTAAAATATTTGAGGATGCTAATGCATCCTCAAATTTATTTTTGTAGGGAGTGATTTTTAATGTACAGAGTAGTTTTAAAGGCAACAAGCTTAGCACACGAGATAGTAAAAAAAGTAGTAGAGGATGGCGATGTTGTAGTTGATGCTACGTTAGGCAACGGAAATGATTCGTTGTTTTTAAGTTCACTTACACCAAATGGCAAGGTATATTCCTTCGAGGTACAAAAATCTGCGGTTGATAAATTTAATAATATTATAGATGAAAAAGGGATTAAAAATATTAAAGTAATATATGATGGTCATGAGAATATGGATTTATACATAGATAAAAAAGTAAAAACAATCATGTTTAATTTAGGTTATTTACCAGGTTCAGATAAGACTGTAACTACAAAAAGTAATACTACATTAGAGGCCGTTCAAAAGGGATTGAAATTATTGTTACCAGGAGGAGTAATGACAATAGCAGTATATATTGGACATGAAGAGGGACAAAGGGAGGCAGAGGAATTATTAAAACTTATTTCTGAGTTAGACTCAAAACAATTTTCTATTATGAATATAAATTTTATTAACAGAAATAATGCACCTTTTTTAATAGTTATTGAGAAAAACGACAGTTTTCGTGAAGATATATAAATTGTTTTTTATTTGTTGTAAACTCAATAACTTTAATTTTAGATGGAGTATTTATTTTTTTACCGCATTTTAAGCACGTATAATTTCCTGTAACTATGTAATCATAATGAATGTGCAGTTGTGTATTAGAATATTTTTTCCAGCTATTCCAGGCTGTTTTGCATAATTTAACTCTATTTTTTTTATCTGCAAATACCCATCTTAACATTTTATGAAAATGAAAAGGATATTTTGTATATATTAGATAATCATAAGGAATACCTATTTGGGTACAGTAATCTATAAAAGATGTTTCAATTAAAGTTTGTAAAGGATCTGAAATTTTAGTGCTTATGACATTATATTTATTGTTAATTAAAAAAGTTCGGGCTTTATTGAATATATATCCTTGGCAGATTTCTATTGGTTCATTTTTGTCAACGTTTAAAGTTCTTATGTATTTTTTTATCATAGAAAGAGTATAGTCCTCATAACGCTTATTTTCAAAATAAGGAGTAGTAAAGTATTTTATTGGGATTACATCCCACATATATTCCTTTGATTCAACCCTTAAAATTCCAACAACTGTACCTCCTACTAAGCTTCCACCCCCTGCATCGTCTATTTGTATCATTTTGTTACTCCTTTCATTGTATTTATTAATATTATGTATAGAAAATGGTGATTATATTAAAAAAAGGGGGCGTCTTTATGAGAATTTTAATAACTAATGATGATGGAATAAAAGCAGAAGGTATAAAAAAATTGGCAAGCGAATTACAGGAAGAACATGAAATAACAGTAATTGCTCCTGATACTCAAAAAAGTGCTTGTGGACATTCGATTACAATATATAGACCTTTGACTGTTAAAGAACATAAAATTGAAGGTTTAAATTGCAAATGTTTTTCTATTGATGGAACACCTGCAGATTGTGTGAAAATGGGTATAAATAAGTTGATAGATGGAAAGGTTGATTTAATAATATCAGGAATAAACGATGGATTAAACGTTGGTACAGATGTTTTGTATTCAGGGACTGTTTCAGCCGCAATTGAAGGTGCTATATATAAAATACCATCTATTGCAGTTTCTATGGATAGAGAAAATGGAAGGATAAAATATGAAGTTGCAGCATTATTTATAAAAAAATTGTTAAGAAATCTTGATGTAACTACTATAGGTAATGATATTGTTTTAAATATAAACGTTCCTAATATAAAATATGCAGATATAAAGGGATATAAAGTTTGCAATTTAGGTACAAGAATTTATTCAAATATTTTCGTTGAAAAATCTATTAGTGAAATAGAAAAGGTTTTTGAAATTCAAGGAAAACCAACGGATGAAGTAATAGAAAATACTGATGTATATTTTATTAATAAAGGATTTGTTACGATAACACCACTTCACTATGATCTAACTAATTTTAAATTATTAAAAAGAGTAGAAAATGAATTAAAAAATGAATTTTTATTTAAATGATTAAATAAATGATGAAGTTGCAACATTAATTTATTCAAATGCAAAATATATTGCAATTTAATGAAAAAGATGATAGAATAGTCTTAGACTAAAAAGACTATGAAGAGGGATGGTAGCATGCAGGAAAACAAACAGGATTTAATGAAACTTATTCAATTAAAGTTTCCAAGACTAAGTAAAGGACAGAAGTTAATAGCAGAATATATATTAAAACACTATGATAAGGCTGCTTTTATGACAGCAGCTAAGCTTGGAACAACAGTAGGAGTTAGTGAATCTACAGTAGTTAGATTTGCAAATGAGCTTGGATATAGTGGATATCCAAAGTTGCAAAAAGCACTTCAGGAAATGATTAAAAATAAACTTACAAGTGTTCAAAGAATAGAAATATCTAACGATTATTTTGTAGAAGAAAATCCACTTAAAAGTGTTCTTAAGGCAGATATGGAAAACCTTAGAGCTACATTAGAAAAAATAAACATTGATATGTTTGATTCTGCAGTTGATGAAATACTTAAGGCAAAAAGAATATATATAGTTGGTTTTAGAAGTTCTCAGGCATTAGTTGAGTTTTTAGGATTTTATCTAAATTTAATCTTAGACAATGTTAGAATAGTTTCAACAGGTATAAGTGATGGTTTTGAAAAACTTCTTAGAGTAGATCCAAATGATGTGGTAATTGGTATTGGATTCCCAAGATATTCTACAAGAACTATAGATGCTATGAAATTTTCAAAAAGCAGAGGTGCAAAGGTTATAACTATAACAGATAGCCTTTTATCTCCACTTGCAACATATTCAGACTATACTTTAATTGCTCAAAGTAATATGGTATCCTTTGTTGATTCACTTGTTGCTCCTTTAAGTGTTATTAATGCCCTTGTTGTAGCAGTTGGATTAAAGGAGAAGGAAAAAACACAAGAGACATTTAGGACTCTTGAAGAGATTTGGGAAGAGAATAATGTATATAGCTATAAAAATAAGATTAATAATGAATAAAAAGCCCATTGGGCTTTTTATTTATTTTTTGGAGAATATGTGATATTGTATTGTAAGGCAGATAGTTAGATATAATAACATAAAAAGAGTAAGGAGAGAAGTATATGAAGAAGGTTGTTGTTGTAGGTGGAGGAGCAGCAGGAATGATGGCAGCAATAAAAGCTGCACAGAGAGGTAATAAAGTTATTTTAATAGAAAAAAATGAAAAGTTAGGTAAAAAAATATATATAACTGGTAAAGGAAGGTGTAATGTTACCAGTAATAAAGATATAGAAGAGATTATTCAAAATATACATGGAAATGGTGAATTTATGTATAGTTCTTTATACACATTTACAAATTATGATTTAATGGAGATGATAGAATCAAAAGGCGTAAAACTAAAAGTTGAAAGAGGAGATAGAGTTTTCCCACAATCAGATAAATCAAGTGACATTATAAAATGCTTTGAGGAGTATTTAAGGGAAAATAATGTAGAAATATTGCTAAAAACTAAAGTAACTGATATCATAGCAAAGGATAATAAAATATATGGAGTAGAAATCAATAATAATGAAATTATTAAATGTGATTCGGTTATTCTTGCAACAGGAGGAAAGTCTTATCCAGGTACAGGTTCAACAGGAGATGGTTATGTCTTTGCAAAGAAATTAGGACATACTATTGTAGATATTAGACCATCATTAGTACCACTTGTTTGCAAAGAGGACTGGATTAAGGACTTAATGGGTCTTTCCCTTAAAAATGTAAGTATTAAAGTTAAACACAAAGGAAAAACGATTTATGAAGATTTTGGAGAGATGCTTTTTACTCACTTTGGAGTATCGGGACCTATTATTTTATCTGCAAGTAGAAAAATATCAGATATATTACCTAATGAAGTAGAAATATATATCGACTTAAAACCGGCATTATCATTTGATGAACTTGATAAAAGAATATTGAAGGATTTCCAAAAGTACATAAATAAACAGTTTAAAAATGCATTAGATGATTTATTACCTCAAAAGTTAATTCCGGTTGTGGTTAGTTTAAGTGGAATACCTAACGATAAAGTAGTTAATTCTATTACAAAAAAAGAAAGAAGTCAACTTGTTAATCTTTTAAAGTCATTTAAGGTTACGGTTATTGGAACAAGACCAATAGAAGAGGCTATAATTACAAGAGGTGGAGTGAGTGTAAAAGAGGTTGACCCAGCTACAATGGAGTCAAAAATTGTTAAAGGTCTATTTATAGTAGGAGAACTACTTGATGTAGATGCTATGACAGGAGGGTTTAACCTACAAATTGCATTTAGCACAGGATATTGTGCAGGAATGAATTGTTAGGGAGGTATATATGTTTGCAGTTAGGGGTGCAATAACAGTTGAAAAAGACGAAAAAAAATATATTTTAGAAGAGACTGAAGTGTTGCTAAAAGAAATGATTTTAAAAAATGAAATTTGTATAGAGGACATAGTCTCAATTATATTTACAGCGACAAAGGACTTAAAGTCTGCATATCCAGCAGAAGCTGCAAGAAATATAGGAATTAAGTATGCAGGACTTTTATGTTTTCAAGAAATGTATGTGGAAAGCTCCTTAGATAAATGTATTAGAGTGTTAATGCATGTAAATGGGAACAAAAATCAAAAGGATGTTAAACATATTTTTCTTAAAAGAGCAACTATATTAAGGCCTGATTTGTTGAAGGAGATTTGATATTTTTATAGAAATATATATATATGACAGGAGGATTGTTATGAATAATATTGCAATTGCTATTGATGGACCTGCAGGAGCAGGAAAGAGTACTATATCAAAATTAATTGCAGAAAAGATGGGGATAGAATATATTGACACTGGAGCAATGTACAGAGCAATAACATTAAAACTAATTAATAAGGGGGTAGATATAAAAGATTTACAATCTGTAAAAGAAATAGTAGACCAAACAAAGGTTGAATTGATAAATGGTAGAGTTTATTTAGATGGTGTTGATGTTTCTGAAGAAATACGTATGCCTTATGTTAGTTCTAAAGTATCAGATGTAGCTGCAATTGCTTGTGTTAGAGAAAGGTTAGTTTATTTACAAAGGGAGATGGCGAAAAAGTCAAGTGTTATAATGGATGGTAGGGATATAGGAACAAATGTATTAAAGGATGCACAGGTAAAAATATTTTTAACTGCATCTGTTGAAGAGAGGGCAAAGAGACGTTTTGTAGAGATGAAAAATAAAGGAATAGATATAACCTTTGAGGAAATTTGTAATGATATAAGAAACAGAGATACAATAGATTCAAATAGAGAAATAAATCCTTTGAGAAGAGCAGAGGATGCTATTTTAGTTGATACAACAGGTAAGACAATACAAGAAGTTGTTGATGAAATTATTTCTATTATTAGAGAGGGTGCTAACCTATGAACTTTTATAAATTTTGTCAAACTGTAGTGAGGGGTATATTTAAATTAATTTATAGAGTTGATATATTTGGAAGCAATAATATACCAAAAGATACTGGAGCAATTATATGTCCAAATCATTTTCATTGGATGGATCCAATAATAGTTGGTGTGTATACAGAAAGACAAATTAGATTCATGGCAAAATATGAGCTTTTTAATAAACCTATATTAAATAAACTAATTAAGAGATTAGGTGCATTTCCAGTAAAAAGAGGAGAAGCAGATTTAAATGCTGTTAAAACTACTTTAAAATTGTTGAAGGAAAACAATTTAGTTGGACTTTTTCCTGAAGGAACACGCTCTAAAACTGGTGAACTTGGAGAAGCAAATGCAGGTGTAGCTATGTTTGCTATAAAATCGGGCATGCCTGTTATACCAGTATGTATAGTTGGTAATTATAAATTATTTACACGTATTAAAATAAAATATGGCCAGCCAATTGACTTCAATAAATATAAAAAAGAAAAAATGACCAATAGTGATTATTTAGAGTTGAGCCAGATAGTTATGCAAGAAATTAAAAAATTAAAAGAGGGGATGTAATATGGAAATTTTGGTAGCAAAGACAGCAGGATTTTGTTTTGGTGTTAAAAAAGCTATTGAAAAGGCCTTTGAAGAAAATGGAGATAGGATTTTTACTTATGGCCCAATAATTCATAATAAACAGGTTGTAGAAGAATTAAAAAATAGAGGAATTGATGTTATAGAAAATTTAGACAATATACAACCAAATGATAAAATTATAGTAAGATCCCATGGAATATCAAAGGGAGAGTATGAAAAGTTAGAACAAATGGGTGCAGTAATTGTTGATGCAACCTGTCCTTATGTTAAACATATACATAAAATAGTTGAACAGAGACATAATGATGGTTACAAAATTATAATCGTTGGTGACGAAAATCATCCAGAAGTTAAGGGAATAAATGGCTGGTGCAACAATACTGCAATTATAATTAATGAAATTGACGATTTAAATAAAATAAATACTAATTTAGGAAAAATATGTATAGTTGCACAGACTACCTTTAACCAAAATAAATGGTATAAAATTTCTTCAGAATTGATGAAGTATGCAAAAGAAATTCTAATATATAATACTATATGCAGTGCTACAGATGAGAGACAAAATGAGGCAATAGAGTTGTCAAAAAAAGTTGATGTTATGATAGTAATTGGAGGAAAGAATAGTTCAAATTCACAAAAATTATATGAAATATGCAGAGACAATTGTAAAAAAGCAATATTTATTGAAGATGAAAATGATCTAAATTTAAATGAACTTAATGAGGCAAAAAAAGTAGGTATAACAGCTGGTGCATCTACACCAGATTATACTATTAGAGCAGTTATAGAAAAAGTGGACTCTCTGAATACACTTAATCATGAAAATAATGATAAAAAAGAAGAAATAGATTATGATTTTAAAAAACTTTCAGTTGGTGAAATAGTAGAAGGAAAAGTAATACATGTAACAAACGATGAAGTCTTCTTTGATATAGGATATAAAGCTGATGGAATATTACCTAAAAATTTAGCATCAAATAGAATTGTGAATTTAAAAGATACCTTTAAGATTGGTGAAACTTATGATTTAGAAGTAATTAAGCTTTCGGATAAAGAAGGAAATGTAGTTTTAAGCAGGTTGAATATAGAAAAATATGACATAATAGAAGAATTAGAAAAAATAAAAGAAGAAGGTTTATTAATTAAAGTTAAATTGTTAAATGAAATTAAGGGTGGATATGAATGTTCATACAATAATATAAAGGCATTTTTACCTGAATCCCATTCTGGTGTAACACAATATGATGATATTAAGAGTCTTATAGGAAGAGATATAGAAGTAAATGTAATAGATGTAAAATTACAAAAGAATGATAGTATAGAAATTATAGTTTCAAGAAAAAATGTATTAAAGAAAAGGATAGAAGAAGAAAAAAGGAAATTTATTGAGGAACTAAACTTTGGGCAGGAACTAAAGGGAAGAATAAAGTCCTTTATAGAATCTGGTATTTTTGTTACAGTAGGCCCAATAGATGTTTTTGTACCTAATTCAGAATTGTCTTGGGATAGAAAAGTGAAACCTCAAAAAGAATTTAAGATAAATCAAGAAGTTAATGTTGTTATTACTAAAATAAACAAAAATGAAAATAAAGTGTCTGGTAGCATAAAAAGAACAATGAAGGAACCTTGGGATGAATTTATATCAAAATATAAAGAAGGAGATGTAATAACAGGAAAAGTTGTTGCATTTACTGATTATGGGGCATTTGTTGAAATAATTGAAGGTGTAGATGGATTAATTCATATTTCGCAAATAACAACAAGAAGAATTGATAAACCAAGTGATTATTTAAAAATTGGTCAAGTTGTAAAACCAAAAATAATAAATATAGATTATGATAAGAAGAAGGTTTCATTATCATTAATTGTGTAATTTAATGGAAATAAAAAATGCCAAGAATTCAATTCTTGGCATTTTTATTGTATTAAGTATTATTCAACTACAGCAGATAGTGGTGGGATTACTTGTTTCTTTCTTGATACAACACCTGGTAAGTAAACACTATTTTCACCTAATTGAACATTGAAGGCTTTTGAGATAAGTTCCTTATCTTCTCCAACGAAAAGTGCTTCAGAACCTTCTTTGATTATATCGGTTAAAAGAAGCATAATTAAGTTATAGTTTTTAGCCTTACATAGGTTATCCATAAAGTTTATTAGGTCCTTCTTTAAATCCTTTAGTGCATCTGTATCCATTGTGTTTACTTGACCAACTCCAATTTTGTATTTTCCAAGTGTAAATTCTTTAAAGTCTTGATAGAAAATTTCTTCTGGAGTTTTTCCACTAAGTGATGTTCCTGCTTTAAACATTTCATCAGCAAATTTTTCAATATCTATTCCAGCTATTTCAGCAAGTTTTTCTGCAGTCATCTTATCTATGTATGTGCATGTAGGAGACTTAAATTTTAGTGTATCTGATAAAATAGCTCCACATAGAATTCCTGCAATTTGTTTTGAAGGTCTTATTCCATTTTCAAAATAAATATTTGCAACTATTGTTGATGTACTACCTACGATTTCATTTCTAAAGTAGATAGGTTTTCCAGTTTGAATATCAGCTATTCTATGGTGATCAATAATTTCAAGAAGTTCTGCTTCATCAATTCCATGAACTGATTGAGCTCTTTCATTATGGTCCATTAAAATAACCTTTTTCTTCTTTTGAGATATAAGATGATATCTTGATATTGTTCCAATAAATTTGTTATTGTCATCTACAACAGGGTAACTTCTAAACCTTGTTTGAAGCATTTTTTCTTTTATTTCATCAACAAAATCATCAAGATTAAAACTTACAATGTTCTCCTTTGTCATAACAAATTTCACTGGAACACTTTGGTTTATTAGTCTTGCTGTTGTGAAGGTATCGTTTGGAGTTACTATTATTATACATTTAGAGTTGTCAGCTAAATCTATAATATCTTTTTCTATTTCTGATCCACCAGTAACAATTAATAGATTTGCACCGCTTTCTATTGCAACTTTTTGATTATCACTTCTATTGCCAACAATTACAATATCACCCTTATCAACAAATGGTTTCATTTGTTCAGGTGCCATTGCAGCAACAACAACTTTACCGCTTGTATTAAATATTTCTTGGCTTCCTGTTACTAATTTTGCATTTAAAGTTTCAATAATATTTGCAAGAGGAGTTTTGCTGGTTGCAAGAATATTTGTATCTAAAGTGCTCATATAGTTATTTGTAATATCTGATAATGTAACAATACCAATTAGTTTTTCATTTTCATCAACAACAGGAAGTGACTTAATATTATTTTTCTTCATTAAAGACCAAGCAGTTTTAATTGAAATATCCTTTGATACAGGTACAACTTTATCCATGCTTAAATCTGATACCTGAGGCTTTACAGTAGGTAAATATTCAGGCACAGGGATACCGAAATAATTTAATATAAATTCAGTTTCCCTATTAATTTCACCTAATCTTCTTGGTTCTGCATTATAACCAAGCTTTCTTTTTAGTTCTGCATAGGCTATTGCAGAACATATTGAGTCTGAGTCAGGATTTCTGTGACCAGTAACATATATAATATCCTTCAATGAATTCACCTCCTAAAGAAATTACATTAAATTATTATATACTATAAAGTGGTAAATAGTAAATACAAATAAAAAATTATAGAAAATTAAAACAAATATAAAGTTATAGTATAAAGAAATTTTAAATATATATATACAAGATGTAAGTGGGGGTGATATTTTGCAACTTGAATTTGAAAATCAAATCACAAATGGTTTAACCAATTTAGAGGCTAAAAAAAGATTACAGAGATTTGGTTATAACGAGATTACTGTAAATAAGAAAACATCGAAAATAAAAATATTTTTATCACAATTTAATGATTTTATTGTTTGGGTTTTAATAGCCGCAACTATTATTTCAGGAATAATGGGTGAAAAGGCTGATGCCATAACGATTATTGCAATTATTTTATTAGATGCAATATTGGGATTTATACAGGAGTATAAAACAGAGAAATCATTAGAGGCACTTAAAAAATTATCTGCTCCAACTGCAAAGGTTATAAGGGAGGGGAAAGTTTGTGTAATTAATGCCAGGGAAGTTGTTATTGGAGATTTAATTGAGATAGAATCAGGAGATAGAATACCGGCAGATGCAGTTGTAATAAAAAGTGAGGCTTTAAAATCTGATGAATCAATTTTAACAGGTGAATCAGTATCTGTTGAGAAGAAAAGCTATAATGGAAAATCGGCCTTAAAGGAAAATTACTTATATATGGGGTGTACTGTAACTAATGGTAAAGCTGTTGCAAAGGTTGTTGCAACGGGTATGAATACAGAGATGGGAAATATTGCAAATATGCTACAGAGTATTGATGAAATGCGTACACCTCTACAGGAGAGATTGGATAAACTTGGACAATATTTAGTTTACATTTGCTTAATTGTGTGTGGAGTTGTAACAGTTACTGGTGTTTGGCGTGGAGAAAATATATATGACATGTTTTTAATTGGAGTTAGTTTGGCAGTTGCAGCAATACCAGAGGGATTACCTGCAATAGTTACTGTGTCTTTAGCATTAGGTGTACAAAGAATGGTTAGAAAAAATGCTCTTGTGAAAAAATTACCTGCTGTTGAGACACTTGGCTGTACAAATATTATTTGTTCGGATAAAACAGGTACGCTTACACAAAATAAAATGACTGTAAAGAAGATTGCTTTAGTAAATAAAGAAATTGAAATAACAGGAGATGGATATGATTTTAAGGGAGACTTTATCGTAAATGGCAATAGAAAAGAAATAAATTATTTTATGGATGATTGCTTACATAAACTATTAGATGCTTGTATTCTATGTAATAATTCTCATTACAGTTTAGAAAGAAAAAAAATAAATTTTTATGGTGACCCAACAGAAATAGCACTATTGGTTTTGGCTGAAAAAGCAAAATTAAGTAGAGAGGACTATAATAAGAAATATAGGCGAATAAAAGAAATTCCATTTGATTCTGATAGAAAGATGATGTCAGTAACCGTTTCAGATGGTAAGAATAAAATAATGTATACTAAAGGAGCAGTTGAAAGTATCATTAAAGCTTGCAGCTACATTGAAATAAATAATAAAATAGTTCCTATTGATTTAAATTATAAAAAGAGAATAATTGAACTTAATGAAAATATGGCAAAAAATGCATTAAGAGTTTTAGCTTTTGCCTACAAAAAGGATGACATAGACGGTTTGGAAAGAGATTTGATTTTTTTAGGACTTGTAGGAATGATTGATCCTCCAAGAAGAGAAGTTTTGTACTCTGTTCAAGAGTGTAGGACAGCAGGTATAAGACCTGTTATGATAACAGGAGATCATAAACTAACAGCACAGGCTATTGCAAAGGAAATTAAAATTATTACCTCAGATGAATTGGTTTTAACTGGAGAAGAGTTAGATAATATAAGTGATGAAAAGCTTGTTCAAAACATTGATAAGATAGCTGTTTTTGCAAGAGTAAGACCAGAACATAAATATAGAATTGTTAGAGCCTATAAGAGCAAGGGTTATGTTGTTGCTATGACTGGTGATGGAGTTAATGATGCACCTGCAATAAAAGAAGCAGACATTGGTATTGCTATGGGAATACAGGGAACTGATGTAACAAAGGAAGCAGCAGCAATGATTTTGATGGATGACAATTTCTCAACTATAGTTGAGGCTGTACGTGAGGGAAGAGTTATTTATGATAATATAAGAAAATTTATAAGATACCTTTTGTCATGTAATATAGGAGAAATTTTGACTATGTTTTTGGCTACAATATTAAAATTGCCAGTACCCCTTATACCAATTCAAATTTTATTAGTAAATTTGGCTACAGATGGTCTTCCAGCAATGGCACTTAGCTTAGAAGGAGCAGAAAATGATGTTATGCTAAAAAAACCAAGGAGTAGAAAGGAGAGTATTTTCTCTGATGGATTATTGTTTAAAATTTTAAATAGAGGTGCTTTAATTGGTATTTGTACAATATTGTCCTTTGTCTATACATTAGTTAAATATGATTCTGATTTAGCTTTGGCAAGAACTGTTGCATTGAGTACACTAATTATGTCTCAATTATTTCATGTATTTGAATGTAGGAGTGAGAGACAATCTATATTTAATTTAGGATTATTAACAAATATTTATCTTGTTTGGGCAGTTATTACTTCATTTATTATGCTTTTAATTGTTGTTTATATGCCTATGTTTCAAAATATATTTAAAACTAAAGCACTAAATTTATGGCAGTGGCTTATTGTATTTATTTGTTCAGGCTTAATTTCTATGATTTCAAGTATAATTAATTATAAAAGGGGCTAAATGCCCCTTTTATAATTATAAAAAAAGCACATGGTTGTCCACATGCTTTATTTTATAAATTGTCTTTGTTGTACTCTTTGTATTTTTTGATCTATTGGAATTAAATCAACTTTAGTTGTTAGATTTCTTACATTAAGTATTTGAATTACTTCAGTAGATTCCTTACCCTTCTTAGGTTTTAATCCTTGAATAATAACACTATGACCTTGTCTTACATCAATAAATGATGGCATTTTAAACCATTTTTTTGCTTTATATCTACACTTTATAACTGCTTTACTTCTTTCAGGTTTTACAACAATGTCAACTGTTAGAACATTGAATATCCAAAGTATTGTTTTTGTTGTAGTCTTTATGCTTAATACATGACCACTGAATTGGGTAAGCCTGTCACCATACTTTTTATAGTATGTTTCAGCATATTTTTTGGCAAGTGTCTCTCTAAAACTCATAATGACTCCCCTTTTCTAAAAAATTTATTATTGCAATTATCTATTATATCATATTTTATTTTTCCCATATAGATGAAATTAATAAATTTATTTGTTTGAATTAAATGATTTTTTGTATTATAATAATAACAGAATGATTAAATAAATGCAATAGGTGTCAAGAAGTATTGATAATACAGTATTAAACTGTTATAGTATAGTTTGGAGATTGTTAAATATTTAATTAGATGGGTGATAGATTTGAAAAGAGCAAAAATAAACGTTAATGGGATCGTTCAAGGAGTAGGATTTAGACCATTTATTCATAAATTAATCACAGATTACAATTTAAAAGGATGGGTTAAAAACACTTCAAATGGTGTAGAAATTGAAGTAGAGGGAGTATATGAAAATATAAAAAAATTTATTGAGGACATAGATAAAAAAAAGCCAAAACTGTCTGTTATAGAAAGTTTAGAATATAACGTTTTTGAAGAATTGGTTGGATATAAAGATTTTACAATTATAAAAAGTACTGATAATGCATCAAAGTTTACACTAATTTCGCCAGATGTGGCTATTTGTGATGATTGTTTAAGAGAAATGAAGGATAAAAATGATAGGCGTTATGAATTCCCATTTATTAATTGTACTAATTGTGGTCCAAGATTCACAATAATTAAGGATGTACCTTATGATAGAGATAAAACAACAATGCAGAATTTTATAATGTGTGATAGTTGTCATAAGGAATACCAAGATATCGAAGATAGAAGATATCATGCACAACCTAATTGTTGTTTTGAGTGTGGGCCTGTATTGTTCTATATCGATTCACATAAAAATACTATAAAAGATAAAGTTATAGATTATGTTAAACAAGAGTTAAAAATGGGAAAAATTATTGCCATCAAAGGGATAGGAGGGTTCCATTTAGCCTGTGATGCTAAAAATAAAGAGGCAGTAGAAAGGTTAAGACTTAAAAAAAGTAGAGAGGAAAAACCATTTGCTATAATGTGCAGGGATTTAAATACAGTACATGCATTATGCAATATATCTGAGGACGAAAAAGAAGTTTTAACAAGTTTTAGAAGACCAATTGTTCTTTTAAGGAAGAAGAATAATAAATATGATTATATTTCACCAGATAACAATTATTTAGGAGTTATGCTTCCATATACACCTGTACATCATCTTTTGTTTGATGATGAGATAGATGTACTTGTTATGACAAGTGCAAATATGAAGGATTGTCCTATAATAAAGGACAATGAAGAGGCAATTGAAAATTTAGATGGAGTTGCTGATGGATTTTTGATTAACAACAGAGATATACATATAAGATGTGATGATTCACTTTTATATGTTTTAGAAGGACAGGAATATTTTGTAAGACGTTCAAGGGGATATACCCCTTTCCCTATAAAAGTTAATTTTGAATATGAAGATATGTTATCCTGCGGTGCAGAACAAAAGGCATCTTTTTGTCTGCTTAAACAAAATTATGCTTTTTTGAGCCAACACATTGGTGATTTAAAAAATATAGAAACATATAATCATTATTCGGAGCAAATTGAGCATTTTAGAAAATTATTTGATATAAACCCTAAAATTATAGTTTGCGACTATCACCCAGATTATATGTCAACAGAATATGCAATAAAATTTGCCCAAAAACATAATTGTAATGTTTTTATGGTACAACATCATCATGCACATATGGCATCATGTATGGTTGATAATAATTTAGATTGTAATGTTATTGCTCTAACGTGGGATGGAACAGGATTAGGCTTTGATAATACGTTGTGGGGTGGAGAAATTTTATATGGAAACTATAGGGAGTTTGAAAGAAAGGCTACTATAAAGAAAATAAATCTTGCAGGCGGAGATGCTGCAACAAAGGAAATATATAGAATTGCGTATGATCTAATATATCAATCGTTTGGCTCTATAAATGAGGATATTATTGAAGATAAAAAAAGTTTAGTAATCAAAAAAATGATAGAGAACAATATCAATATATATAAGTCATCAAGTATAGGTAGGTTATTTGATGGTGTTTCAGCTATTTTAGGATTAAAATCAGTTGTATCCTATGAAGGACAAGGTGCTATTTTAATAGAAAAGTTTGCAGATATAAATGAAGAAAAACATTACAATTTTAAATTGGATAAAAACGACGGTATAATAGAACTTGATTGGACTCCAATAATAAAAGAAATAGTTTATGATTTACAAAATGGAGTAAATAAAGAGACAATATGTGCAAAATTTATGAATACATTAGTTTGTTTTGCAAGCAGTATAGCAGAAAAAATAAAACAAGAAACAGGCTGTAATGAGGTTGTTTTATCTGGCGGTGTATTTCAAAATATGTACTTACTAAATAAAACAAAAAATAAGTTTAAGGAATTAGGATTTAATGTCTATACACACAGAAGAGTTTCAACTAATGATGAAGGAATTTCATTAGGGCAAATTGCTGTTGTGGCAAATGGAGGTGGAATTAAATGTGTTTAGCAGTTCCATTAAAGATAGTTAGTATAGATGGTAATTCAGCACAAGCAGAGATAGAAGGCGTTAAAAGAACAATAAGGATTGATTTTGTTAAGAACGTTAATATTGGAGATTATGTTATAGTACATGCAGGCTTTGCGATAGAAAAATTAAAGGAAGAGGATGCAATAGAAAATTTGCTTTTAATTAAGGAGGTTACAGATGCACTTAAATGAGTTTAAAAAACCTCAAGATATAGATGTAGTAATAAATTATTTAAAGGGAATAGAAAAAAAGATAACTATAATGGAGGTATGTGGTACACATACAATGTCTATTGCAAAGTCTGGAATAAAAAGTTTACTACCTCCAAATATAAAATTAGTTTCTGGTCCAGGTTGTCCTGTGTGCGTAACTCCATCAGAGGAAATTGATGCTATATTGGAACTCTGTAAGGGCAATAAAGACTTAATAATAACAACATATGGGGATATGATGAAGGTTCCAGGTTCACATGCATTTGAGAGCTTAGAAAAGTTGAAGGCACAAGGACATGATATAAGGATAATTTATTCAGCTTTAGATGCTATAGATATTGCTAAAGACAATAAAAATAGAAATGTTGTTTTTTTAGGAATAGGTTTTGAAACAACAACACCAGGCACGATATTAGCCCTTGAAGAGGCAATAGACCAAAATATTAATAACTTTTATATCTATTCTATGCACAAACTTGTTGAACCAGCATTAAGAGCTCTACTTGAACAGCCAGATTTTGAAATAGATGCATTTTTGTGTCCTGGGCACGTAGGTGCCGTAATTGGAGAAGAAGGGTTTGAATTTTTAGTAAAGGATTATAACAAGCCTTCAGTAATATGTGGATTTGAAGCAGGAGATATTTTAATTGCTATTTATAAAATTGTTAATCAGATATTAAATGATAGAGTAGAGTTAGAAAATGAGTATAGAAGAGTGGTAAAAAAAGAAGGAAATAATATTATTGCTGAAAAAGTAAAAACGTATTTTAATATTTCTGATGACTTATGGCGTGGAATTGGTCTAATAAAAAATAGTGGTCTCAAATTAAGGGAAGAGTTTCAAAAATATGA
>JAOAAJ010000041.1 GCA_026418935.1 Caloramator sp.
GCTTAAAGGATTACAGTGTATTTTGCTATAAATGAGTTTATATAATATGTTTTGCTAATTAAACAATATCATTAACTTATATAGGTAGCTTATTTTTGTTAATGTTTAGGTTAAAACCTAATATAAATAAAAATTTATGGGGTGATAAAATGGCAGTAAAGAGAAAACCAGAACCATTTAAGATTAAAATGGTAGAACCACTAAAGACAACAACAAGGGAACACAGGGAAAAGGCACTAAAGGAGGCAGGGTATAACCCATTCCTATTAAGGTCAGAGGATGTATACATTGACCTTTTAACTGATAGTGGCACAGGTGCAATGAGCGACTATCAATGGGCAGGTATGATGCTTGGCGATGAGGCCTATGCAGGAAGTAGAAACTACTACAACCTTGTTGATGCAGTAAAGGATATTATTGGATATCCATATGTAATACCAACACACCAAGGAAGAGGAGCAGAACAAGTTCTATTCCCTTCACTTATAAAGAAAAAGGGACAATATGTTCTTGGTAATATGCACTTTGATACAACAAAGGCTCACATAGAATTAAGTGGAGGTAGAGCAGTAAACTTTGTAACAGACAAGGCCTTCAAGACTGATGAATACTATGACTGGAAGGGAAACTTTGATCTTGATAAATTAGAAGCCTTCATAAAGGAACACGGAAGAGAAGAAATAGCATTCATACTAATTACAATAACTTGTAACAGTTCAGGTGGACAACCTGTATCAATGGAAAACATAAGAGGGGTTAGAGAGATAGCAGATAGATACGGCATAAGAGTATTTATGGATGCTGCAAGATTTGCAGAAAATGCATACTTTATAAAGAAGAGAGAAAAGGGATATCAAGATAAATCAATAGTTGAAATAGTTCACGAAATGTTCTCATATACAGAAGGCTTTACAATGAGTGCAAAGAAGGATGCAATAGTAAATATTGGTGGAGTACTTGGTATAAAGGAAGACGTTGAACTTTTTAATGAATGTAGAGCAAGAACAGTTCCAATGGAAGGATTTATTACATACGGTGGACTTGCAGGAAGAGATATGGAGGCCCTTGCAAGGGGAATAAGAGAGGGAGTAGATTTTGATTACCTTGACTACAGAATATCACAGGTTGAATACCTTGGTGATAGATTAAGAGAGGGCGGAATACCAATTCAATATCCAACTGGCGGACACGCTGTGTTTGTTGATGCTAAAAAGCTTCTTCCACATATTCCATATTATCAATTCCCTGCACAGGTTTTAGTTAACGAATTATACTTAGAATCAGGTATCAGAGCTGTGGAAATTGGTTCATTCTTATTAGGACGTGACCCTGAAACTGGAGAGCAACTTGAGTCACCACTTGAGCTTGTAAGACTTACAATTCCAAGAAGAGTTTATACAAACGATCATATGGATGTTGTAGCAGATGCGTTTATATCAATAAAGGATAAGGCTCCATACTTAAAGGGATTAGAATTTGTATATGAACCAAAGGTGCTAAGACACTTCACAGCAAGATTAAAGCCAGTTGAGTAAAAGACA
>JAOAAJ010000053.1 GCA_026418935.1 Caloramator sp.
GCCCAAAGGGCGGATAAAATAGCTTGATTAAATTTGAAAATCCTATAAACGAAAAGGGAATAGAAATTAGTAAAATTAATATTAAACAAACAAAATAACTTTTGTTAAAAAATATTTGCATTCTTCTTGATAGGCTATACAAACACCCAACTTCTGTCGTAAACATTTCAAACCATATTATTATTGTTAAATATAATGGTAATAGTGGGCCTTGATTCTTTGCTATATAAAGATTAGGTACTTCGCTACTAAAACTTGCAGGATAATAGGCTAAGATATTATAGTTTATTATAATTCCAAGTAGAGTTAGTACAACACTACCTAATATACAGCCTTTAATAAAACTATTTTTATTCTTAATTTCACTTGCCATAGGATATAAAACACCTACTGCTGTCATAAAATTAAAACACGCATATAGCAATGCTGAACCATAAATAATTTTATTATTAAAATAAGGAATAATAATATTAAACTTATTTTCTACAAATACAAATGCACCAAGTATTAAAATTATAGATGTAGACAAAGGCACTATAAAGGAATTTATTGTTATTACTCCATTTGTTGAAAATAGTGCAACTAAAAAAGCTATAGAGGCCATTATTACTATCCCATAAACTTTATGTATACCTAAATACTCATTTAGCATTGCTCCGCC
This sequence comes from Caloramator sp., assembly GCA_026418935.1. Taxonomy (GTDB): domain Bacteria; phylum Bacillota; class Clostridia; order Clostridiales; family Caloramatoraceae; genus Thermobrachium. The sequence goes on from JAOAAJ010000053.1 coordinate 662, forward strand.
ACCAGATATCATTATTGTATTGCTAAAAAATATAAAAATAGTTATCATCCAATCTGCAACAAAACCTAACCTATTTCCTAAACAATAACAAACCAAATCATTATAGCTTCTAAAACGTTTTAAATATGCTAAGTTAATAAAAATCAAAGATAAAATTATGTATAGGGTAAAGCAAAACAATATCCCAACAAAACTCTTATATCCAAACCTTGTAAAAAATTGAAGTATTTCCTGTCCAGAAGCCAATCCTGCTCCAATAATTGTCCCTATAAAAACTGCTGCTATTTTGAATTCATCCTTCACTTATATTCCCCCTATTTACAATTCTTTTAAATTTTATTCTCTGTTTTTACTGTTAATTACACTAAATATTTGGTAAAATTATATATGTATAATTAAAAGGAGGTAATGATATGATTACTACTTCAGATATAATGAATTTGGCACTTAAATTAGCAGGTATTAATGAAATACCACAGGATTCAGGAATTATTGTAGAAGGTCAAAATATAAAGAAGGTATTATTTGGAGTTGATATGGATACTCCTGAGCTTCTACTTGCGAAGGAACTTGGATATGACGCAGTAATTAGCCATCATCCTCATACTGGATTTCCTGAAATAAATTTTCATAACGTACTAAATAGACAAATTGATAAGATGGTAGAATTCGGTGTTCCAATAAACAAGGCCCAAAAAGCTCTTAAGGAAAAAATAAGCACTTTAGAGAGGGCATCTCATCCTAAAAATTTTGATAGAGTTCAATCCTTTGCTAAACTTTTAAATATGCCATATATGAACATCCATATGCCTTGTGATATTATCACAGAAAATTATGTTCAAAATCATATAAATAATAGACTTAAAGATAATCCAAAAGCTACACTAAAGGATGTTATAGATGTTTTAATGGAAATACCTGAATATCAAAAATCCCCTATAAAACCTGTAATACGAGTAGGAGCACCAGATGACTATGCAGGCAAAATTGCTGTACTTATGGCTGGTGGAACAAACGGAGGTAAAAATGTATTTAAGGCATACTTTGAAGCAGGCGTAGGAACAATTATATGTATGCACGTTCCTGATGATGTAAGAAGTGCTGTAATTGAACAAAATATAGGAAATGTAATAGTTGCAGGCCATATGCCATCAGATTCTATAGGCATAAACATATTAATAAACGAATTGGAAAAAATGGGATTAGAAATTACAACCTCAAGTGGCATCATCAGATAGGGGTGGTGGTCTTGAAAAAAATAAAAAGGTTTTTACTATTAATTTTAATTCTTTCAGGAATTTTATATTTAGCTTATTACTTCTTATTTTACAAAGAAACTAAAATAGATTGTGGTATAATTATAAATTTTGAAGAGAAAAAGAAAAACTATGATATTGAAGTTTTTTACAATAATAGCATAAAAAAAATAACTATACCAAAGTATATGTTTAATCCTAATTACAACTGCTATAACATAAAGTTTAAGGGTATATTTATTAAGGAAGCAAATCCAGCCAATCAAATAAGTGGTATCTTCAATTCATTTGAGGGAGACACAATAGAAGTAGAGAGAAAACAATACAATAAAGCATCAAATGTTCAATATATTTTATACGAAAATGGAAAACCAAAAATAGTATCAAAAAACTTCTTTGTTGTAGGAAATTCTGGATATAAGTATTACTTTAACTCTGAAAACAAAGTACAGCTTATAGTTATAGAAAAACCACCTGTACTTGATACAATAAGAGTTGGAATATCTACAAATAACAACAACATCTACCTACATAAACAGATTAAAGCATATTCAAAAAGAGGCCTTGAGGTAGATATAGATGGTCAAACATACAAAGTACAAAAGGAGGATAAACTCCAAATAATATATTCTAAGAGTTCTCTTGTTTTTAATATACTTGATAACAAGGATAATCTTAAATCAAAACTAATTGAAACAAATAGTATAGTAAAAATATCAGGAATTAAAAATTCACCTATAAGTTTAGAAAAAAACTCATTAAACAATGGAAATAATATGTATATCCCGTCCTATCCAGGAATCATCGAACTCAACCCAAAGAAGGATGGATTTTTGATAACAAATATAGTTTCAATTGAAGATTATCTTCTTTACGTAGTTCCTTCAGAGGTTCCATATTCAGCTGGAGTTGAAGGATATAAAGCACAGGCTGTTTCTGCAAGAACCTATGCTATATCAGATATGCTATCTGGAAGATTTGCTAAATATGGTTTCCATGTAGATGATTCTACCTATTCACAGGTATATAACAGCCAACCTACTAACAACTTAGTTAAAAGTGCTGTAAAAGAAACAGAAAACATTGTTATGACATACAATGGAAAAATAATAGATGCTAAATATTATTCTACTTCCTGTGGATTTGGTGCATCCTATGATGAAGTTTGGCAAGAAAAAGAACAAAACACAAAACCTTATTTAGCATTTTCAAACTATACAAATAAAGAGATTAAAGATTTAACAGATGATTCAACAGCATTAACCTTCTTTAAGGATTGGACAATAGATGCAGTTGATTCATCATCACCTTATTTTAGATGGAAATATACATTAAACTATACAATTTTAAATAAAACTATAAATCAAAACATATACAATGCCTATATTAATAGTCCTAAAGCCTTTAAGAAAAAATGGATATTTAATATGTATAAAAAAACCTCTATAACAGTGGAAGGTATAGGGCAGATTAAAGATATATATGTAAGCAAACACAGTCCTTCTGGACTTGTAAAGGAAATTATTATAGTATCTGAAAATGGAACATATAAGATAGAAGGAACAAATATCATAAAACGTCTAATTACTCCTTCATTGGAATATCAAAAGAGTTTAAAAACAAAGATAGAAATTCAAAGAATACGAGGAAGTTCACTAACAGAATTCGATAGTATTCCATCTGCTTTTTTCAGCATAGATAGAGAATTCAAAGCCGGAAATCTATCTTCAATTACAATTTATGGTGGAGGATATGGCCACGGTGTAGGAATGAGTCAGTATGCTTTAATAGAAAGATCAAGAGTAGGTGAAAATTATAAAACCATTCTTTCTACCTTCTATAAAGATATTCAATATACAAATCTATATGATTTAAAAATAGAATAGCACGCATAATGCGTGCTATTCTTTTATATATATAAGTACTCTTGTCTTAAAGAATTCAAATATTTCTTTATAGTTAAATACTGCATACATAGTGTATGCCAAAAT
>JAOAAJ010000054.1 GCA_026418935.1 Caloramator sp.
AAAGATTGGAGGGATAAGTATGAAAAGGATTAAAAAGTTAATATATGTTGCTATATCAAGTGTTTTAATATTATCTTCTTTTGCATCCTGTGCAAAATCCAACAAACCTGTAGATACAACGCCTAATGATAATGTAAAACTTACAGTTAAAGACTATTTTCCTTTTAAAGAAAACGTTTTTATGAAATATCAAGGAGTAGGTAACGAATATGCCGAGCACGAAACCTATGTTGACTACATTGAAGGCGACAGAATACAAATAAGAGATATAAATCCAGGCACTACACTTGCAAAGATATATGAAGTTAAAAATGGCGAATTAAGATTAATTTCTTCAAGAGAGGAATATTATTATAAAGAAAATCTACTTTCATCAACAAATACTAACTATGACATCCTATTAAAGGAACCTATAGAAAACGGAACAACTTGGAAAACAAAGGATGGTCTAAAAAGATATATATCAAATACTGAGGTAAAGATATCTACTCCAAGCGGTGAATATACAGCAATTGAAGTTGTAACAGAAGCAAATGACTATAAAACCTTTGATTATTATGTAAAAAATATAGGTCTTGTTAAAACAGTATATAAAAGTGGAGATGTAACAATAGAGAGCAATCTTGAAAAAATTTCTGAAAATACTCCATATGTTCAAACAATAAAATTCTATTATCCAGATTTCAATAATGAAAAGCTTGCCTTTAAAGGTGAAAAAGTTTCGCTATATACAAACGAAAATGTTAATACTTCAATAGAAAAATATCTAAAAACCCCTCCTAAGGAAGATTTAAATAAGGTATTTGGTCCAAATACAAAAATAAACAAACTATACTTAAATAACAGTCAAAATAAAGTGTATATAGACGTTAACAGTAAATTCATTGAGGAAATGAATGCAGGTTCCTCTTTAGAATCAATGATACTACAGAGTCTTGTTAATACTCTTGGAGATTACTATAACGTGGATAAGGTTTATATATCAGTTGATGGTAAACCCTATGAATCAGGTCATATAGCAATCACAGAGAATGAAGTTTTCTATGTAGATTATAAAAATGTATATGAAATAAAGTAAAGAGAGGCTTCTATACAGCCTCTCTTTGGTTTATCATTAATTTATTTAGCTTTTCTGGATAATTTGTTATAATTCCATCTACCCCAATACTCATCAAATACTTCATATAATTTGTATCATTCACCGTAAAGGTATTTATCATTATGCCTTCCCTTTTAATTTGAGCTACAACATCCTTTCCAAGAGAATAAAAATAAGGATGAAGTGCATCTGCACCTACATATTTTGCATACTTTTCTGGGCAATATAAGTTTTCCATATACAATAACCCTGTTTTTATTTCACTTGAAAGTTTCTTTACCCTTACAACAGAATAGTGATTAAAACTTGATATAATGACACTTTTCTGCATACCATAGCGATAAATCAAATCTAAAAGTTTTTCCTCTATACCCTCATACTCAATTATTGTATTTTTAATCTCAAAATTTATAACCACCTTTTTCCCCTTTACAAGAAGTAATAATTCCTCAACAGATGGAACCTTTTCGTTTAAGTACTCCTTAGAAAACCACGAACCTGCATCTAATTTTTTTATTTCTGAAAAGGTATAATCCTTAACAAAACCTATTCCATCTGTGGTTCTATTTACCATCTCATCGTGCATTAAAACAAGTATTCCATCCTTTGTCATTTGAACATCTGTCTCTATTCCATTTGCACCAAACTCAAGTGCCTTTTCAAAGGCAAGTATTGTATTCTCTGGATAACGACCACTTGCACCCCTATGAGCAAAATTAATCAAAAAACCCACCCCCTTATTTTGTAATTATTCTTCATAAAAATTAAAATTCCTCTATTCATAAGTTAAAAATTAGTAAATAAAAACTCCATAGGTTAAATTAAGGAAGTAAATTAGAATCTATCCTTTAATACATCTATGGAGTCAAAATACCTCAAGTATTTTAAAACATTTTATATATCGTTTCTTACTATATCAGCATAACTTTCTCTTTTTACAATAAGTCTTTCTTGTCCATTATTTACCATAACAACCGCAGGTCTTGGAATTCTATTATAGTTGCTTGCCATAGAATAGTTATAGGCACCTGTGCTTAAAACTGCAATTATATCCCCCTTTTCTAATTTAGGAAGACTAATATCCCTTATTAAAATATCACCAGATTCACAGCATTTACCACATATAGTTACAACTTCTTTATCATCAATATTTACTTTATTTGCAACAACTGCTGTATATTTTGCTGAATAAAGAGCTGTTCTTATGTTGTCGGTCATACCCCCATCAACACTTACATATTTTCTAACTCCTTTAATGTCTTTAATAGAACCAACCTTATATAAAGTAACTCCAGCTTCTCCTACTATCCATCTACCTGGTTCTATAAAAACAGTTGGTTTTTTCATATTGTATTTATTAAAAAATTCATCTACTGCTTCGTGAATTACATCTGTAAAATAGCTGATAGGCAATCTACTATCTCCCTCATTGTAATAGATACCAAAACCTCCTCCACAGTTTATTTCATCAATTTCATAGCCGAATAAATTCTTAATACTCCAAATAAATTTTGCAAGTATTTCAACTTCAAGCCTATATATATTATTTTGATGTAATTGCGAACCTATATGGGAATGTATACCTTTAAGCTTAAAACTCTCTGAATTTAATATTCTCTTTACAGCATATAGTGCACTTTCATCGTGCATAGGAAAACCAAACTTTGAATCTACCTGACCTGTTTTGATAAATTCGTGGGTATGGCCATCTATACCCGGTGTTACCCTTACTTGAACATCTATAGTCTTCTTATTCTTCCTTAAAATATCCTCTAAAATATCTATCTCACTAAAGCTATCTATTACAATCCTTCCTACTCCATACTCAACTGCCATCTCTAATTCTTCATAGGTTTTGTTATTTCCGTGAAAAATGACATTTTCCATTGGAAAATCTACGGATTTTGCAGTATATAGTTCTCCTCCTGAAACAACATCAAGCCATAGTCCTTCTCTTTTTATTATTCTACACATCTCCTTATTTAAAAAGGCTTTGCTTGCATAGGCTGCAATTCCATTATATTTTAAAATATGGTTTTGTTTTATATCCCTTATCCTCTCTAATATATCTTGCTCATTCATAACATAAAGAGGAGTACCATACTTCTCAATTAGATAATCACATCTTACGTTAGATATTTTAAGCATACCATCCTCTGCTACACTTAAGCCTCTATATCCAAACATTTTCATCCCTCCACAGTTTTTAAACAAAATTAAGCAAAAATCGTGCCAAGCTTAAAAATATCCCTAAGTTTTTAGCAATAAATATATAGAAAAATATTTTTACTATATAGTTTCTCAAATAACTATAATAAAATTTAAAAAGTTTTTATTTATTAATTCCTTGATGTTTTTTACCAAAATATCTATACTTTAATAAACTTTCCCATTACTTTTTTTAAATAAAATATATTTAACACCTAAAGAAGATACATAATACAAAAATTTATTCTATATCAATAACTCACTTTCCACATTTACGGAATAATAATTAGTAAAATTGATTATAAAAATGCCATAATGAATTTTAAAAAACCTTTAATACTTAAAATCCATTATGGGTATAAAAAATAAATATTTTTTAACATTGCCATTCCATAAATACGGAACACTTCCACTTTGTCGGAATTATTCGGAATTATTCAATAGCATATTTTTTGATTTTTTCATAGAAGGCCGACTTCTTTATTCCAAGTTCCTCCATCGCCTTCTTTTTATCTCCATTATTTCGCCTCAATGCATCAATTATTGCATTTTTTTCTGTAGTCTCTATTATTTCCTTTAAAGTTTTTGTGCTAATATCATTTGAAAAACCTAAAACTATGTCCTCAGATTCTATAGTTTCGTTTTTTGACAAATTTATTGCCCTCTCTAAAATATTTTCAAGTTCTCTTATATTTCCCGGGAAATCGTAATTATATAACTTATAATATGCAGCGTTCGATATTTTTTTAATATAATACCCATATCTTTGACATATCCTATTAATGCTTAAATATATTAAATCATATAAATCTTCTTTTCTCTCCCTAAGAGGTGGTATTTCTATTGGAAATACATTAATCCTATAGTATAGATCCTCTCTAAACCTGTTGTTTTTTACAAGTTCAAACAAATCCCTATTTGTTGCAAATATAAATCTTACATTGATATTTTTGTAATCATTACTTCCAACTGGCTTTACCCTCTTATTTTGAATTACATCTAACAGCTTAACTTGTAGCCTAATTGGAAGTTCAGATATTTCGTCAAAAAATACTGTCCCACCATCTGCATATTCAATTAGTCCTCTTTTGCCCTGTACATTTGCTCCTGTAAAGGCCCCCTTAACGTAACCAAATAATTCGCTCTCTAAAAGTGATTCTGGTATAGCTCCACAGTTTATTTCTACATACCTTCCACTTCTACCACTTCTTTTGTGTATAAGATTGGCAAGAGTACTTTTTCCTGTTCCACTCTCTCCTAAAATTAAAACACTACTATCTTTATCTGATATTTTTTCAACATATTCTTCAATCTGCCTCATTTTTTCTGTATTACCAAAAAAGAAATCTTTAACATCTAAATAATTGAATTTGTTTAGTCTTTCAACAAGTTCAATCCTATCCCTTAAGAGTCTATTTATTTCAGATATGTCCTCAATTTTTATTATTATATTGTCATCTAAATTATATAGAGAATACTTTACAGGTCTTTTGTTTATTTCTTCATATATATTCTCAATCTTATTTTGTTTTGATGAAAGCTTTAATATATAATCATTTATACTACCTTCTTTAAATACAACCTTTATATTTTTACCTATAACATCTATCTCTGTATAACCGTGCTTATCTTTTTTAAAAAATCTCCCACCGTTTAAAAGCTCCTTTATTGTCTCACCTCTAATAGTATATCCCTTACCTTGATAAAATTTTAAATTGAAATTTTTATCAAGAACAACCATATGCCCTACAGACTTTAAAAATTCATATACATATTTATATCCGTTCACCTCAATAATTACACTTCTTTTGCCATAATCTATAGTAACAGATGTCTTATTACCATCTATTACCTCTTCTAATCTATAACTTGCTGATGATATTCTTCCTGAAATAAAGCTTCCACCTAATTCATATTGTCCAATATAAATAAAGTAATCTCCTTTGTCTACTTTTTCTTTTAAACCTAATTTAATTAAATCACTACTTTCTAATCCCCCATCATCATCCCCAAAGGAGGTATCCCCTATCAATACTACATCACCATATTCTATACATCCTTCGTTATGGGATATTTCATATTTATTTCTAACCCCTATGATATCCTTTGCCCTTTTATTTAAATAAACTATTTCTAATTTACTACTTAAGACTAAAATTCCATCAGATAATATATCTAATATGTTTTTATATTCAAAATCCATCTTCTCACCCCTAAAAACTTCTTATAAGAATTATACATAAATTTATAAAATTTAGCTAATGATATTTTTAAATAAAAGTATTAGAGGTGTTAAAATATGGAGCATCTCAGTAAAAACATATATCAAAACATAAATAAAATTATATCCCATATGCCCAATTCATCAACATTAGTAAAACGCGAAATACTTATTAATAAAAAAACAAAGTGCTTTATAATCTATGTAACCAACCTTTGTAATCGTAAATCCATTGAGCTTCATATTATAAGTCCATTATTAAATAAAGTAAAGGAAGACTTAGAAACAATAGAAAATCCAGCAGAATATATAATGCAAAACTACCTTTCTGTTAGTGAAGCCCAAATAATAAATCATCTTGACAATATAACAGTTGAGCTTTTGCGTGGAAAATGCCTTATATTAATAGATAAATCAACTCAAGCAATTCTTTGTGATACCTCTGATATACCCCATAGAAATATTCAGGAATCAAATGTTGAAAAGACCTTAAGAGGTGGCCGTGAATGCTTTGTAGAAAACATTGAAATCAATTTGGCTCTAATACAAAATAAAGTAAAATCTAATAAGTTAAGAATAGAAAGGCTAATTCTTGGAACTGAAAACAACGCTGATGCTGCAATAATTTATTTAGATGGGGTAATTGACCCTATTGTACTTGATACAGTTAAGTTCAAGCTAAATAAAATTAAAAAGCTTCCATATATACTCTGTACAGGATACATAGAACAGCTTATTGAAGATTTTCCCTATGGTTTCTTCCCACAACTTAAGAACACTGAAAAACCAGACAAAGTTGTATCAGACCTATTCCAAGGAAAGGCTGCAATTTTAATATCAGGTGCACCCTATGCCTTGGTTGCACCTGCTGTATTTATTGAGTTTTTTCAAGGATTTGAGGATTACTCCCAAAGAATTTTAACCTCTGTTTTTGTTAGGCTTACAAGAATTTTATCTGCAATGCTTGTACTTTTAGCAACACCTATATATCTTTGTGTATTATCCTATACAACAGCTATAGTGCCTATAAAGCTGATCAAGGTCATATATAACTCAAGGATTGGAATACCTCTACCACCATTTTTGGAAATTCTCACTATGGAGGTTGCAGTTGAACTTCTCCGTGAAGGTGGACTTAGACTTCCAACTCCAATTGGGCAAACCCTTGGTATAGTTGGTGGTATTGTAATAGGAGAAGCTGCAACAAAGGCAGGTTTAGTTAGCCCCACAACTTTAGTTGTTGTTTCTACAACAGTTATAGCCTCCTTTTTAATTCCTAACTATGAAATGGCACTTTCTATTAGATTTCTTAGATTTCCAATGCTTATTTTAGCACATATGTTTGGTCTTTTAGGTGTAATACTTGGATTTTATCTTATAGTAATAATTCTAATAAATATGAACTCCTTTGGAATACCTTATTTTGCACCCTTTGCACCATTAAATTACTCCGACCTTAAGGATACTGTAATTAGATTCCCTTTAGACAAGATACTCAGAAAGCCTAAAAGTTTAAAAATAAAGAAGGGTAAAATATGAGTAAAGTAATTGAAAACAAAATTACCAAAAGACAGTATATATTTATTCTAATAAGTGCTGTTGTTGGAATTGGTATTCTATCTGCTCCAAACTCAATTTGTCAAAAGGCAGAACAGAGTGGATGGATTTCAATGTTTATAGGTTGTCTATATCCCTTGACAATAACATATTGTGCCTATTTATGCTATAAAAATTTAGGCTTCATTGACTTCTATACACTAAACGAAAAAATATATGGTAAGTTTTTTTCTAAAATTATATCAATATTTTTTATGTTAACTATAACAATTTATTCATCTTCTGTGTTAGCAGGTTTTTACAATGTTTTAAGCAAAGAAATAACTATTTTTCTTCAACCTTCAATAATTGTTACAATAGTTTCTCTAACTATTGTATTTACAGCAAGCTTTGGACTACAATCCTTAGGAAGGCTATCTGAAATTGTATTTTATTTTTCTTCGCTACTTTTTCTTTTTCCTCTTTTTACAATAAAAAGGGGAGATATAACAAATATCCTCCCAATTATATCATCCTTTGAAAAAATTTTATCCTCTATACCAGCCTCCTTTTATTCCTATGCTGGTATAGAAATATCCTTCTTTATATTACCTTATGTAATTAGTAAAAAAAATATAAAATATGCTGGTTTTACATCCTCCATAATAATAGCCCTCATATATACCCTTTTAACCTTTCTAACAATTTACTATCTTGGCTTTGAGCTTACAACTAAAATATATTATCCTGTGCTTTTTATTATGGAAACAATTGAAATTAGTATAATATCTGATTTTAAAATAATATTCATATTTCTTTGGAGTGGAATTATTTTAAAAATTTTAGCCTGCGATTACTTTGTTATTTCCTATGTGTTTTCAAAACTTACTCATATCCCCTATAAAAAAAGCTGTTTTATAACTTGGCCCTTTGTTATGATGTTTACAATTTTTATGATACCTGAACACGGTAGAAATGTTTTTCTTGAGAATACTCTTCCATATATTGTATATACTGTGCTTATATATTCAATCACAACTGCTATAATATCTAAACTAAAGGTGATGAAGGGTGTATGAAAAAAATCTTATTTATTATTCTATTAACTCTATTAACCACTTTTACAGGATGCTATGAAATGGAACCTATTGAAAACCTCTCAATAATTATTGGAATTGGGTATGATATTGAAAAGGACGCAAAGAAAAAGATCGTTGACCCTATAGAAATGTTTGTATTTAAAGGTGATGGAGAAGTTGAGAGACTCATTTCACCTGGTGTTGCTGAAACTATATATAATACGGTCAATGATAGGCAAACAGTAATGAGTAAAAAGTTTTTGGTTGGAACTGAAAAATTATATCTCATAAGTAGAGAAAGAGCTGAATATGGAATAGAAGATTTACTTGAAACATTAATTAGAGACGAAGGAAGAAATGAGGTAGCCTATGTAGCAATAACAGAGGGTGAAACCAGACACTTTTTTAGTATGATCCCTATTGATAATACAAGTATTTCGGAGGCAATTTCAGGTATATTAAAATTCTCCCATCTTGCAAATTTTTTCCCTAAAGAAGTAACTATAAAGGAATTATTATTTATGTATAATCAAACTGGAAGAAGAATAATACTACCATATATTATTGATGACAATGGTAAACCAAAAATTGCTGGAATTTGTGTTTTTGATGGTGCTAAATTAAAATATACTATTCCTTTAGAAGAAGCCTTCTATATGAATATGATAAGAAGTAGAAAAAGCGATGGATACATAAGCATATTAAAGGAAAATAACCCTAAAATTTGTTATTCAATAAAGGCTAAAAATTTTATAAATGTAGATGTCGACTATAAGGATAGGCTTATTTATACAATTAACGTAACATTAAAGGGTAGCTTAAAAACCGATACAATACATAACACTGCACTTACAGCGAATGAAGCAAAGGAGATTGAAAAGGCCTTTGAGGAATATGTTACCGAAGAGCTTAATAAAACGATAGAAAAAGTTCAAAATAAATATAAAATAGACTGCTTTGATATTACAAAATATGCTGCTGCTAAATTTGGTAAACACAGCCCATTACTATCAGATGAAGAATTTCAAAGGGCTCAAATAAATGTAAAGGTAAAGGTTATACTTGTTGATTTAGGAAGAAGTATGAAGTAGATATTCCCTTATAATTTCATTTTCCTTTATATGTGCTTTGTCAATTTCCTCTACAATCCTCCCCATATTCATAAAAATTATCTTATCACATAATCTTATTGCTTGATAGATGTTATGTGTTACAACAACAATACATCTATCATCTTTTTTGCTCTTTAAAATAGCCTCTTCTATTATTTTTGTATTTATAGGGTCTATACTTGCAGTTGGTTCATCAAATAGCATAAGCCCTTTATTTTGCGATATTACCCTTGCTATTGCAACCCTTTGCATTTCTCCACCAGATAAGTTTGTGGCATTTCTTTCCATTAAACTTTCTAACTTTAAAATCTTTTCAATTTCACTTAATTTATCTAAGTTTACCTTTGCCCATTCCATACTCATTTTAATATTTTCTCTTACTGAACAATTAAATAGATAGGGTTTTTGTGATAAAACGGATATATTTTGGGTTTTATTTTTACCTTCACTAAACTCTACTATTCCATCATATTCCTTTAAACTTCCACTTAATATCTTCAAAAGCGTACTCTTACCCGAACCATTTGGGCCTAATATACCATATATATTTCCATCTTTAAAATTAAGCTCACATATATTTAGATTAAATTCACCTTTTCCATATACTAAATTCCTTATTGAAACCTCCATTATTTAACTCTCCCTGTTTAAGTTTGATATTAATAAGTTAACTACAAATGAGATAAATAGAAGTATTATACCTACTGCAATTGCCCCTTCAAAATTACCCATATTAGTCTGAAGTACTATATAAGTTGTCATAACTCGGGTTTTGTGTTCTATGTTTCCTCCAACTAACATAACTGCACCAACTTCAGAGATAGCCCTTGAAAAGCCTAAAAACACAGTTGCTAAAATATTGTATTTTAGTTCTCTAAAAAGTAAAACATATCTACTCTTCTTATCAGCATCTAAATTATTAAGCTCTTCTAATATAATGCTTCCCTTAGTACTTATAACATTTATAGCCGTACCTGTGATTATTGGAACTACAATTATTATTTGAGCTATTATCATAACCGTTGGTGTAAAAAGAATTCCTAAACTTCCAAAGGGGCCTTTTCTTGAAAAAAGAATATATACAATAAGCCCTGCAACTACTGGTGGGATAGCCATAAACGTGTTTATTATGCCCTTTAACCTGTTTTTAAACTTAAAATCTTCAATTGTAATAAATAAAGATAGAAAGATACCAAAAATACTTGATATAATGGTTGACATAAAAGAAACATAAAGAGATAGTAGAACTATCTCAATTATGTTTCTATCAAACCCTAATATCAATTTTAAAGCACCTAAAATTCCCTGCCAAATATACTTCAATAAAAACAACTCCTTTTTTACTTTTTGGCATTAGGTATAAACAAACTCTGTCCAAACTTCTCTTTTCCAAACTCTCCAATTAACCTTTGAGTCTTTTCAGATAAAATCCATTTTACAAAGCACTGTGCTCCATCATTATTTATTTTATTATTCTTACTTGGATTAACAGCTATAACTCCATATTGATTTTTTAAGTCCTCTTTTCCCTCCACTAATACCTCTAAATCCAATTTCTCCTTTAAAGCAAGATATGTTGCCCTATCTGATATAGTATAAGCTCTCTTTTCACTTGCCATAAGTAAAGTTTCTGCCATTCCTTTTCCAACCCTTACATACCAGTCACCTTGGGGTTCTAATTCTAATGTTTTCCACAACCTCTTTTCAAACTTATGTGTTCCTGATTCATCTCCACGTGAAACAAATTCTGCCTTCATATCATATATTTTTTTAAGTGCCTCTTTAGCAGTAGCAATGCCTTTAACTTTTGCTCTATCATCCTTTGGCCCTAATATTACAAAATCGTTGTACATAACATCAAAACGTTCAATTCCAAATCCATCCCTAACAAACTTCTCTTCATCTTCCTTAGAGTGAACTAAAAGAACATCCGCATTTCCATCCATCCCAAGCCTTATTGCTTGTCCTGTACCAACTGCAACCACATTAACTTTATAACCATATTCCTTTTCAAATTCTGGTAGTATGTAATCTAAAAGCCCAGAATCACGAGTACTTGTGGTAGTTGCTAAAATAATTTCCCTATTATTCACCTGTTTCCCACAGGATACTGTAATTAATAAAATAAAGAGTGTTAAACACAAAGTTAAAAATCTTTTCATACTACACAACTCCTTTCCAATAAGGGAGGCATATTCGTTTCCAAATACACCCTATCGGCTGACATCCATAGCAAAGCCTTAGGATGTGCAGCTCGAAGCTGTACCTATTATATCACTCTCCTATTATTTTAACAAGAACACGTTTTTTTCTCATACCATCAAATTCACCATAGAAGACCTGCTCCCAAGGTCCTAAATCTAATTTACCATTAGTTATTGCAACAACTACTTCTCTTCCCATTATGGTTCTTTTTAAATGGGCATCTGCATTATCCTCAAAACCATTGTGTTTATATTGGCTATAGGGTTTTTCTGGTGCAAGCTTTTCAAGCCATACCTCAAAATCGTGATGTAATCCAGATTCATCATCATTTATAAAAACGCTTGCTGTAATGTGCATTGCATTACAAAGAAGAAGCCCCTCCTTTATACCACTTTCTCTAACACAATCCTGCAATGTATTAGTAATATTCACAAATCCCCTTCTTTTAGGTATATCAAACCATAGTTCCCTTCTGTAACTTTTCACAATAATCCCTCCTTAATTATTTATCTATCTATTTATTTTACTAATTTACAAAATAAATACATATTATTTAATATTTATTATATCATAAACTAAAATCTACTTTTCTAATTACTTTTATTAAAAAAGCCCCTCAAAGGATTTTATAGGCTCTTTAATTAACTTTAGCGAATTAATGCTTATAAATCCTTTATGGGGCTTTAGTCTATTCAATTTATAAAATTTTACTGTTTCAATGAACCTGTCATACCTTGAACAAAATAGTTTTGCAATGTAAAGAAAATTATAATCATAGGTAAAGTTGCAATAACAATTGCCAGCATTATTGCTCCATACTCAGGAAAATATGCTGACGACATAGATGAAATTAAAAGCGTCATTGTCTTTTGCTTATCTGTTTGAAGTATTATAAGTGGCCAAAGATATGCATTCCAGCTTGTCATAAATGAATAAATAGCTGCTGCTGCATAGGTTGATTTCATAGATGGAACAACTATAGATGTAAATATTTTAAACTCTCCTGCTCCATCTACTCTTGCAGCCTGTATTATTTCCTTTGGAAAGCTTTTAAAACTTTGTCTAAAGAAAAATATAATAAAAACAGATGCCAATGATGTAAGGATTAACCCTGTATGTTTATTTAATAGATTAAATTTAACTATCAATCTAAAAAGAGGAATCATTAGGGCTGCAAAGGGAACCATCATTGATAAAAGTATTATAGCATAGGTTTTTTCCCTTGCTTTAGAAGGATAAAACTCAAATCCATAGGCTGCCATTGAAGAAATTGCTAAAGAACCAATAACTGTTAATATTGATATTTTAACTGAATTAAAAAATATTCTCTTAACATCATACTGGCTAAAAAGAACCTTTGCATTTTGAAAAAATTGATTTCCAAAAGTCATCTTTCCCTTTATTACATCAACTGCTGAATTGGTCATACCTACAATCATCCAATAAAAAGGGAAGACCGAAACAACGAACATTAAAATTAAAAATAAATAAATAATTATTCTCGTTATTCTTATTTTTTTCATTCCTTATCACCTGCCACTTTAAACTGAATAAAGGTCAATATTGCGACTATAAAAACTATAACGTATGCTATCGTAGCAGCATAACCAAAGTTTGGCATATACTTAAAACATAAATTATAAATGTAAACTGACAATGTAAGTAGTGAATTGCCTGGTCCAGTAGTTGCACCTGTTACGCCGCCTTGTGATAGGTTCATAGGTTCATCAAACAATTGAAGTGTACCTATTGTAGACATAATTGTAGTAAAAACAATTATAGGTTTTAGCATTGGAATGGTTATATGGAAAAATTGCTGTATTTTGCTTGCACCATCAATTTCAGCAGCTTCATATAATTCATCTGGAACACTCTGAAGACCTGATAGATAGAAAACCATATTATAACCTGTCCAACGCCAAGTCATAGCAATTATCACAGTTACCTTTGCCCAAAAGGGATCCATAAGCCAAGGAATAGGCTGTTTAATTATATGAAGTCTCATAAGACCAGTATTTATAAATCCATCAGCACTAAACATCATTTTAAACAAGATTGTATAGGCTACAAGAGAGGTTACTGCTGGTAAAAATATACCTGTTCTAAATAAACCTCTAAATTTTATTGTTTTATCATTTAAAATTGCAGCTAAAATTAAAGCCAATAATAGCATAATAGGAACTTGTATAATCAAAAATACAAATGTATTTTTCAATGCTTTAATAAACATCTCATCTTTAATTAACTTCGTATAATTTCCTAATCCAACAAACTTTTGTACTATTCCCTTAGAAGACATAGTAGATAAAATTAAAGAATAGACAATTGGATAGAACATAAATACTGTTAACAAAATTACCGCAATAGATATAAATAACCATCCATATCTATCAAGTGTTCTTTCATATGACTTTGCTGCTTTTCTAAGTTGCATTTCTTACACCTCTCTTTGAAAAAGAGGAATAATACTTTTAATACGCATTATTCCTCTTTTATTTTAATATTTACTTACCTATCTGATTCTTTAGTTGTTCTTCTGCCTTCTTTAGAGCCTCTTCTACTGTAATCTTTCCAGAATAAACATCTGGCATATTAGCCATAATTGCAGCGTCTGCTTCATATGTGTAAAGGCCAAAATCAACTGAAGGTATATTCTTCATCCAATTTGAAAGGTCTGTAAATACCTTTTGTCCTCCAAAGAATTCATCTGCCTTAGAATATGCTTCTCCTGTTGCTGCTGGCATATATGAACCCATTGCTCCTCTTTCTACTAATATCTTTTGATAGAAATCGTTATCTGAAGCATATATCTTGTTTAAGAAATCTATAGCAATATCTTTTCCTTTAGTTCCCTCTAATACATACCAGCTTGAACCTCCAAGGTTTGAAGCATTAACTGAACCTGGAACATTTAATCTTGGAGTTGGTGCAACTGCCCACTTTCCTGATTGACTTGCTTCTGCTTTTATTGAACCTATTATCCATACTCCTGTTACAACTGATGCTGATTCACCTTTATTAAATGCAGCTACCCATTCATTCCATCCACTTGTCTTTTTAATTATGTCAGCATCTACTATAGCCTTATATGTCTTTACAGCCTCCTTTAATGCTTCATTGTTTGCTATATTTACGTTACCATTCTTATCAAAATACCATTGGCCTGCAGATTGAAGCATTATTCTCATAAGTCCACCGTCATCCAATCCAAAGCCTAACATTGCTTTTCCTGTTGCCTTTTTTACGTTCTTTCCTATTTCAATAAACTTGTCCCAAGTAATATTATTTAGGTCTTCTGGTTTATATCCTGCCTGTTCTAAAAGATCCTTTCTATAGAAGAAGCCTGAAACACCAGAATCAAATGGTACCCCATAAACTTTACCATCAACAGTCATAAGACCTACTTTATAGTTTGCAAACTTGCTATGGTCTATCTTTCCTGTTAAATCCGCAAAGGCTCCTGGATATGACTTTAGATACTTTTGAGCATTGTAGTCCTCTATTAAAACTATATCTGGAAGTCCTTCCTTAACACCAGATGCAAGCATGGTATGTAATTTTTGTTCAAGATCTGCCTTTGCCATATCAACTATTTCAATTTCTACCTTTGGATTGTCCTTTGTATATCTTGCTTTTGCTTCATTCATTATTGCAATATTAAAATTGGGGTCCCAAGCCCAAATTGTTATTTTTCCTGATTTTTCTGCTGGTTTATTGTCTTGTCCACTTGTTGGTTGTGACTTTGAACATCCTGCAAAAATAGAAATAAAAAGACTTAGAACTAATAAAACTGACAAGCTTTTCTTTTTCAATTTTTTCTCCCCCTCTTTTAAAAAGTTTTAGAAAACCTTTTCTATATATATTTTATTATATATATTTAAAATTTGCAACAATATTTTGAAATTTCTTTATTTTTTTATTAAAATAAGTATGTTATATTTTGATTATAATTAAATTAGCATTATAAACTACTTTTTACTGTTCTATAAATATTAGTACGCAGCCCCAGCAAACTCTTTACAAAAAAATATGCACCCGTTTTAGATGCGTGATAAAATAAACTACACACATTCATTTGAAAGTAAGCATCCAACAAGTACACATTAGTAATTTCATCAACAACTTCCATTAACTCTCTCCATCTTTATGCCTTTATTTCCAAAATCCTTCTTAAATAAGAAAAGACAGGCATTCTAATCTAATGCCCGTCCTAACTACTGACAAAGAACCTTTTTACTTTAATAATTTTTTTACTTAACAACCAAAATTGCAACTTCCCCGTGCTTTAATACTACATCCTTCTCTTCATTATCTGCCTTCTTAAAGTCTCTAAATATTGACTTTATTGAAGTTACATTAATCTTAGCTGCCTTTTCTATATCTTCCTTTGTAATCTTAACTGAATCCTCAAAGTCTAAATTACCAACAACAAGTAATGTTTCACTATTTACTCTATAACCAGTTGCAAGTATATTTTCCTTTTCAAATTTACATTTTACATAGTTATTTATATCTGTTATATAATCTAAATATTCTTTTCTTATGATTGCTACATCCTCTAATATATTTAATATTTCATCATTTTCACTGTTATCCCAATGCAATGCATATTTATCAAAGAAGGCAAGCTTTCCGTAAAGAGGGTCATTTTTATCAAGTAAAAATCTATTTTCTTCCTTTGCATCAAGTCCTAAATTCATAGGTTGCTTTTCTAATATTTCAAAACCTGATGTTATAAAAGGAACTCCATTTGGTAAAAATGCATTCATTACTGCTACAAACTTAGAAAACTTCTTTCCACCAAGTCTTGAAGCAGCTCTTGGTGTATCTGGAGTTTCTGCTGCTGCAAATATCGGAGCCTTTAAATTTTCCATATCTTCCACAAGCTTATTAAACTTACCCTTATAAAATCTTGGTTCTTCTGCCCAAGCAGTTCCTATTATCATATTATAATTTGCTTCTCTTGCAGCCTTATCTCCCTTGTTGTCTAAAACTTCTGCAATAAAGCAGAAATCCTCATCAAATTCTCTTGGATTTTTTAGAATCATCTCTTCTAATTCCTTAGGTAAAGCGTGTCCCATATCAATACGAGCACCATCTATTCCATACTTTCTTTGATAACTTGGTATAATATCTGCTATTCTCTCCCAAAGTTCTACATTCTTTTGCTTTCCTTGGAATAGGTTAGACTTTATTATATCAAATAATATATATGGTGGCTGATTTTCATCTACATACTTAGAAGACTCCTCAGGATTATCTAAGTATAGCCTTAAGAAGGTAACATCTGTCCAAGGTGGTTGTGGGTCGTTTATACAATCTGAAAAGGCTGGTGCAGTAGTTATACCAAATTCCTCTTGTATTAAATCAAAGAAATCTAAACTATTATCCTTCAAGCATCTTTCCTTAATACTGTTCCATTTTTTCTCATCTATAACATTTGGAGCAGGGCAGAATTTTTTAATGTGATTCTTAACACTTTCACTTGCATAAACCTTTGGTAGATTTTCAACAGATGGCTTGTCACCACTTCTTATTCCTTCTACATAAGGTGGTGCATATGTGTCAAGCTCGTCTATCTTTACCCAATAGAACCAATCAGGATGTTCAAATATTAGGTCGCTATCCCTTGCTGATGTTCTTGGTATGATGTCTATCATTATTCTTATACCTAATATATGACAAGCCTCTACTAATGCTCTAAATTCTTCATCTATTGATATATCTTCACCCAACATAGGGTCCTTTAAAGTTGGATCAAGCTCAAAGAAGTTTTTAACTGCGTATGGGGAACCCATCTCACCCTTTTTATATCTCATACTGTTTTTTGATATAGGTAGTAGATATATAGCATCTATTCCCATTCTCTTAAGATGTGGAAGAAGAGCTATTGTTTTTAGGAAAGTACCTGTATCCTTAAGACCAAACTTGTTATTAAGTTCAAGAGAACCACTTCCATCGTGGTCATAGGCACTTGATGTTCTTATTTGCATTCCATAGACATTTGCCTTTTTTATCCAGTCCCCACCTATGTATCCATCCCATTTTTCAGTTTGCACTAATTTTGATAGGGGATTGCTGTAATCCTTTTCTCTGTTGTAATAAGGTAGTATTGTCCTTTTAATACATTCACTGTAGAACTCATATGGATTTACTGATATCGTTCCCTTTGTTTCCTTTAATTCCTTATAACCAAAGGAATTCCAAATAGCAGGCACTTTAAAGTCAATTTCTCTTCCTTTTTCTATGTTCTCTTCAAGCCTATTTAATATTTTTAATAAACTGCTCATAATATGCCTCCTTATAATTGTTCAAACGATTGCACTATTATATTATAAAATATTTTAATTTATAAAACAACACATTTGAGTGAAAAATAATAAAATTTTTGAGAACATACTAATATATATTTGCTGTTTTATTATGTCACTTTTTTAATTAAACTGTAGCAAATTCATTGTTTTACTGCTTATTTGTAAAAATTTTTCTTTAATTTTTGATACCAATTAACTTAAAAAAATGATATAATATATGTTGTGATAGAGGGGGTATAGTATGAAACTAAAGAAAATTACTTTAGCATTATCTTTATTTTTTATTTTTAGTACAAGCCTATCCTATGCAAATCCAGTAGAAGAAAAAAAACAGTTAGAACAAAAACTACAAGAAACAAAAAAAGAATATAATCAGGTTATGGAAGAAATT
>JAOAAJ010000050.1 GCA_026418935.1 Caloramator sp.
GGCCAAATGGATTATCTTTTCCAAGTGATAAAACTGCAACCGTTGGATTTACTTTTTTAATTAAATTTTCAGAAGTAGCAGTATAACTACCATGATGTCCTATCTTTATTACATCAGCTGATACATCAAAGCCTTTATTTAAAATTTCCTCTTCAGAAAGCTTTTCTGCATCCCCCATTAGCAAAAATTTGTTTTTCCCATAAGTTATTTTTACAACAACAGAATAGTTATTTAAGCTCTCATAACTATCACTATTTGGAGCTAAAAATTCAAAGTCCACTCCATCTAAATTAAACTTTATTCCAGCCTTTGCAGTTTTTATTTTTAAATTTTTATTTTTTATTTCATTCATCATATTTTGAAATGTTTTTGTTGTTGTAACAACCTTTGGCATATAAATATTGGATACATCAAAATTTCTAAAAACATCGTCCATATTACCTATATGGTCTTCATGTGGGTGAGTTGCAATTACTACTTCAAATCTGTCTACTCCATTTTTCTTAAGCTTTTTTTCAAATTCTTCTCTTTGGGCATTCGGACCAGAATCAACTAAAATGAACTTCCCCTTTGGAGTCTTTACTAATATAGCATCTCCTTGACCTACATCTAAAACAGAAACCATTAGTTGATTATCTATTCTATTGTCTACACCTACTTCAAAACAACCACTAAAACTTAATATAAATATAAAAGCTAAAATAGCAGTAAAAAATCTCTTCAATAAATTACACCCCCATATTTTTTATATAATTAAAGCTTTTTTTAATATCTTCAATTCCATTAAAATTATCCCTATAAACCTCTATTATAAATTGACAATCCCTATTTAAAGCCTTTGCTTTATTTATCACATCAACTAAATTATATTCTCCAAAACCCGGAAGTAAACAATCATTGTTTATATCTGAATCACTTATATGGACATTAACTAGCCTATCTTTAAAAACATTCAAATATTCATCGATATTTCTAAAACTTCTATTTGCTTGTTTAACATCTAAGGTAAAATATATTTTTTCATTCATATTCTCTAAAACAGCCTTTATAAAATCTGGAGAATTACTTCTACACCAAGATACATTTTCCCATGCTATTTTAACATTATATTTAGCTGCCACTCGTGATAAATTGTCCATTATATATGCTGTCCATTTAGCATCTGATTCAGCCTTTGTACTTCTTTCACCGTGGAACACATAATATTCCGCTCCTAAAAAATTTGCTGCCATACATGCATCGATAAATTTACTCTCCATCTCTAGCCTTCTTCTTTCATATTTATCAAATAAAAATGGCTCAAAGGGGGAGGGGAATGGATGTATTGTTCTTACATTTAAATTGTATTTTTCTAAATTGTATTTTATTTTATTTAAAATGTCTCCCTTCATTTCATCAAAGGATTCGAAAAAAACTTCACAAGTTGAAAAACCAATATCTGAAATTATCTCAATTGTATCCTCAGTTAACACTTCTGGATAAAAGCATGCAGTTGAAATCCCAAAATTCATAACATCCTCCAAATTAATAAAAAAAAATATTTGATATTATGTATAATACCCTAAAAAAAAGGCAATATTAATTAATGTGATGAAACAGTTAAAAAGGCAATCCCAATCTCCTGTTTGTTAGCTCCTGTTTTGATTCTGTTTTAATGCTGCCAAATAAAAAAAGGGGGTTGCCTTTTTTATAAACCTCAAAAAGTCACTTCTAAATTAAGTGACTTTTTTATTTTATTCTAAAGCTCCCCTTCTCCAACCTATATACTTTACCTTGTGAATTTATAAGTAATGCTCCTTTTTCATCAAATCCTTCATACTTAATATCTTCAGGAGTCATTGCAAGTTCACCTAAATTTACAAAATTCATTCCATTATAATTTGAATACCACAGAAATAACCCTCTCTTTGATCCGTAGTATGGGATTCTAGTTAAAAATATGATTTTATCATCAGAAGTAAAGTGTGGCTTTATAGACCATATAAAATCCTTTTTGTGTGATAAAATCTTTTGTTTTTCAAATACAAATCCACTTGTACGTGTAACGTATTTTTGAATTGTTACATCTTGTTTTGAGCCATCTATGTTATAAACAATTATATTTTGATTTTCCTTATCATCAAAAACTATTTTTGTTCCATCTTGTGATATATCAAAATCAACTTGTAAACCTTCTGCTTCTACACCTACAAACTTTTTCTGGTTGTTTTCATCCTTATATTTTATTTTAAAAATTTTTTGTGTTGGAGAAGTATATACATACTCCTTAGTTTCTATTTTTGGTTTATCATTGTTATTTTGTTGTGTTTGTGTATTTGCACTTTTGTCTTCTCTATTTTGATTTTGAGTATTTTTTATAGGTTGTTCTATTTTTTTATTTGAATTTATTTTTATATTTATTAATTTAATACCCTTTTTATCTAGCTTATATTGTAAGTAGAAAAATGAAGCAAAAACTATTATTAGTACAATTAATATTATATTTATTCTACGCCTTCTCATTTGTTCTTCATAATTTCTGCTAAATATACTTGGCTTTCCCAAATATCTCACTCCTTTAACAGATTCTCCATTAGCTATTATACCCTAACTTGTCAATAAAAAAAAGAAAAAAAAGAAAAAAAGTCTTCAAAATTGAAGACTTTTTTGGTGGACCATCGGGGACTCGAACCCAGGACACCCTGATTAAGAGTCAGGTGCTCTACCAACTGAGCTAATGGTCCATGTCAAATTCTAATATCTATCTGGTGCGCCCAGTAGGAGTCGAACCTACGACCTCCAGATTCGAAGTCTGTAACTCTATCCAACTGAGCTATGGGCGCACTAATTAGCCCATAGAATAAATGGTGCGCCTTAAGAGATTCGAACTCCTGACACACGGCTTAGAAGGCCGTTGCTCTATCCAACTGAGCTAAAGGCGCATGAAATAAATGGAGCGGGTGATGGGAATCGAACCCACACAACCAGCTTGGAAGGCTGGGACTCTACCATTGAGCTACACCCGCATATTTGAAGAAATTATTTAATTTTTGGAGCGGGAAACGGGACTCGAACCCGCGGCATTCACCTTGGCAAGGTGACGCTCTACCAACTGAGCTATTCCCGCACATAAAATGGTGCGGGCGGAGGGACTTGAACCCCCACGCACTAGGCACTAGATCCTAAGTCTAGCGCGTCTGCCAATTCCGCCACGCCCGCAAATATGGTGGACCATCGGGGACTCGAACCCAGGACACCCTGATTAAGAGTCAGGTGCTCTACCAACTGAGCTAATGGTCCATGTATTTTAACTGGTGAGCCACCGGGGAATCGAACCCCGGACACCAAGATTAAAAGTCTTGTGCTCTACCGACTGAGCTAGTGGCTCTTTAATGGCTGGGCAGGCTGGACTCGAACCAACGAATGCGGGAGTCAAAGTCCCGTGCCTTACCGACTTGGCGACTGCCCAACGTATGTATGGGGTGGATAGTGGGATTCGAACCCACGGCCTCAAGAGCCACAATCTTGCACTCTAACCAACTGAGCTATACCCACCATAAATGGTGCGCCTTAAGAGATTCGAACTCCTGACACACGGCTTAGAAGGCCGTTGCTCTATCCAACTGAGCTAAAGGCGCATATCTTGGAGCGGGTGATGGGAATCGAACCCACACAACCAGCTTGGAAGGCTGGGACTCTACCATTGAGCTACACCCGCAAATGGTCGGGGTGACAGGGATTGAACCTGCGACCTCATGGTCCCAAACCACGCGCGCTCCCATCTGCGCCACACCCCGACTGACATAATAAAGTATAATACATAAAAATAAATTAGTCAATACCTTTTTTTGATGGTATTTTATTACTCTATAGTAAATCTTAATGTATTTATTTCTACTTCTCCATCGTCTTTAATCTCAAGAAGAACTGCACCAGGCATACCATCTCTTGGCCTTGATGTACTTCCTGGATTAATAAATAATACATCTCCTTCTCTATCTATCCTTTGAACGTGGGTATGCCCGTATAAAACAATATCAACATTTTCTTCAAGTGCCTTCAAATAAAGCTTTAATATATTATAATAAACATCATATCTATGACCATGTACTAATAATATTTTCTTTCCACACACTTCTATAATCTTTTCATATTTTACATCTTTACCATAATCGTTATTCCCACAAATATATTCTATAGGCTTTTTATATTTTTCATTAACTTTAATAATATCATTGAAATGGTCCCCAAGATGAACAATCATATCAAACTCCCCTATTTTACTTAAAGCTCTATCAAGGGAGTATAAATTACCATGAGAATCACTGACCACTGCAATTTTCAATATAATTCCCCCTTATGACCTCTTATCAAAATAATTCTTTAAAAGCTCCTTTAAATTATCTAACGCTCTTGCTCTATGGCTAATCTTATTCTTTTCTTCCTCTGATAGTTCTGCAAAGGTTTTATTTATCTCTGGAACAATAAATAGTGGATCATACCCAAATCCGTTATTTCCTCTTTTATACCTTGAAATAATCCCCTCAACTGTTCCAACTGACTTTATAATTTCCCCTTCTTTTGTTATAAGAATCATTGTACAAACAAATCTTGCACCTCTATCTTTATCGTCCACATCTTCAAGTAGCTTTAATAATTTTTCATTATTCTTGTCATAATTGCATTCTTCACCAGAAAACCTTGCAGAATAAACACCAGGTGCATTATTTAGTGCATAAACCTCAAGTCCTGAATCATCTGCAAGAACAGCCTCCCCAGTTAATTCGTGTATTGTCTTTGCCTTTTTATATGCGTTTTCCTCAAAGGTTTTTCCATCTTCAACAACATCAACATTAATTCCTGCCTCCTTTAAGGAGACAACCTCTAATCCAAGTGGTTTTAATATATCCTTAATCTCGTGTACTTTATGATTATTGTTGCTCGCTACTATTAGTCTCATCTTCAGTCTCCCTTCTCTCTCCAACTCTAATACCATCCTCACCAAGAACCTTCTTTTGTAGCATAAATATTTCATTAAGCCCATTCTCTGCAAGTTCTAATAATCTTGTAAGTTCCTCCTTAGAAAAAGGTCTATCTTCACCTGTTCCTTGAATTTCTATGTATTCATTTTTATCTGTCATAACTACATTCATATCGACCTTTGCAGCCGAATCTTCTAAATAGCACAAATCTATCATTGGTATGTCATCTACTATACCAACACTTATTGCAGCAACATAGTTTTTAATTGGATATACTTCAAAATTAACTTCCTTATCAAGTTTATTCACAGCATCTACAAGTGCAATAAAAGCACCTGTTATTGAAGCTGTTCTTGTACCTCCATCTGCTTGTATAACATCACAATCTATCCATATAGTTCTCTCTCCGATTGCCTTAAGGTCAACAACTGAACGAAGCGCTCTACCTATTAATCTTTGAATCTCAACAGTTCTTCCATCTAATTTACCCTTACTTGATTCCCTTGGTTTACGAGTCTGAGTTGATCTTGGAAGCATACCGTATTCGCAGGTAATCCAACCTTCTCCTGTTCCCTTTAAAAATGGTGGAACTTTATCCTCAAAGGAGGCAGTACATATAACCTTTGTATCTCCAAATTCAACTAACACAGAACCCTCTGCATACTTAGTATAGTTTCTTGTTATTTTTATATCTCTCATTTGATTATATTCTCTTCCATCTGCTCTCATATATTATCCTCCTTAATCGAAACTTTATAAATTTCATCTGAATATGGCTGTGAAAGCTTTTCTATACTACTATTTGATTCTAAAATTCTATCATATTCAATAATTTTCCCAACAACCTCTGCATTAATACCATTTTCCTTAAGTTTTGTACAAAGGCCTACCCCGTCTTTACAGGTTATAACCATACTTCCACTTGATATGAGTTTATATGGGTCTATATTAAATATTTTGCATATTTTAATTGTCTCCTCAAGTACAGGAATATTTTCCTTTATAATATATATACCCTTATTCGATGCTTCTGCTATCTCCCAAATAGCACCTAATACTCCTCCCTCTGTAACATCATGCATAGCTGTTACACCGTATTCTACTGCTATCTCTGCTACCTTAACTACACTTATATCTTTAAGTAAGTTTTTAGCTTTTTCTATTATATCACTATCTAATTTATTTTTTAAATACTCTTCATATTCGCTGGCTAATATACTTGTTCCCTCAAGACCTGCATATCCAGTTAAAATTACATCATCACCTATCTGTGCGCCACCTGTTTTAACAAATCTATTCTTTTTCCCCTTACCAATTGCAGTAACCGATATAACAACTCTATTTACAGCATCTGTTACTTCTGTATGCCCACCTAATACATCTACACCAAATTTATTACAGGTCCTATTTATTTCTTCAACTATTTTTTTTATATTATCAATTGATTCTGTTGGCGGTATAAGAATTGTAATCAGAATACCTAATGGCTTTGTTCCTGATGACGCAATATCATTTAAATTTATATTAACTGCAAGCTCTCCTACGTTTTTAGTTGCTGCTGTTATTGGATCAGTAGTAAAAACACATACATCCTCTCCAAAACTTATTGCTGCACAGTCCTCACCCAAACTTGGACCTACTAAAACGTCCTCATTTTTTATCTCAAATTTATTAAGTATAATCTCCTTTAGAACATCATTAGGCAACTTGCCAATATCCATAAAATCCCCTCCTTGCTATCTTCTATAATTATACATTTTCTATATATATATTTACAAATATTTTTTAAAATATAGTCACTTAACATGTCCACTATTCATAATATATTTACTAAAGAATATAAACTGGTGGTGTATTAATGGAGGACAATATTAATCTAATACAACAAATTAGCGGTATATATAATGAACTTAAAAAATTCAGCGAAATAACTGTACTTAACACTTGCATTCTATCTGGCTGTGGAATTTTAATAAGAGAAGATGACAAAACCATCGAAAAAATATATAGGCATTCTGACAGTAAGCTCCATGAACTTTTTGACAATGCTATACCTATTCAATGTATTTATAAAAAGGCTAAACCAATTTTTTTAACCCCTACAGATGAATATGTAAACTTTGGAATATATATGTGGGATGTCTCAAGTTTTAATAAGATTGTAAAGGTTGAAGCACAATGCTATGCTATATTATCTATGCTAAAGTTAGCAGAAAAGTATAAGGAATCTCAACCTTATCTTTCACAACTTCTTATTTATTATTCCTCCCTGTTTTATGAGTTTTTAGTTAGTTTTATGCGAGATGAAACCGGTCTATTTATCGATGTTAAAAACAAAACTAAAAACAGCGATGAAAAAATCAGCATAAAACCAAACAAATCAAACTACAAACTATCAGATCAATTACTTGTTTATC
Organism: Caloramator sp.; assembly: GCA_026418935.1. GTDB lineage: Bacteria > Bacillota > Clostridia > Clostridiales > Caloramatoraceae > Thermobrachium. Next base: position 7,379 of record JAOAAJ010000050.1, read on the forward strand.
TTAGTCTACTATATTTAAATAAAATGTATAATGACGAAATATATAAAAAATACGCTAAGGATTTAGATATTGAAAGATACTCTGCAGAACTAAATAGCATACTAAATTTCATATCCGATTCTATAGAAACAGCATTATCACTTCCATCAAGACAATTATCACAGTTTATAGATATTTTATATGAATGTAGCAAATTAGACATCCAATCTGAACACGCTGAAATGTATAAGGAATATATAGCTCTTTTAAGTGACGAGATTATAAACAGAATTAAAGCCAGTGGTGAAGTAGAAAAGGGAGAAAATAATTTTGAACCTGTCACCTTCTATACTAATATAAGGTGTGCAAATGCACTCATTGAAGGCTATTTTATTACCAAAATTGATAAATTTTTAGATAGTGCAAATAAAATAATTAAATACATCTCTTCCTTCTATAACGAAAATCTATCACTATATATGCGTGATTATGATAATAAAATAAGTATTTCCATAAGAGACATTGCAGAAATATTTAAGCTATTTAACTATCAGTATTTAATTAATAAAGACTCTGAACCTCTAAACAGATTAACTAAAATTTATTATAACGTTGTTAAAATTTCAGGCATTATGCAAAATGATGTGCTTATTACGGAGGAAATTGAAAACCTATTTGAAAATATGAAGGTAAGTACAAAACCTCCTGTATTTCTAAAAAGCTTTAGAATAAATGCTAAAAACACTACACAGATAAAAGCATCTAAATACGTTAACAACCAGTACTCTTTGTATAGCTCATATATATTCCTAAATTTAATAGAACCCTCTGATTAAAAAATTATTATATGAAACATACTAAAGTTAAGGAGGGGATTATTTATGACAAATATTAACTGTTCAGCTAATTGTGTACACGAAAAAAATGGTAAATGTACACTTAGCCATATCAGCGTAATTGTAAACGCAATAGGACATGGCACAGATTGTGCCTACTATACGCCAAGAAAAGAGACTCCTCCTGAAAAATAAAAAGCCCACATTGCGTGGGCTTTTATATTACTTTTGAACATATGCTTTATCAAAGTAAACAAATCCAAGTGGTGACTTATGAACATCCTTTACATAGTCCTTCATACATACAACGTTTACATAGTAGTAAATTGGAATAACTGGCATATCATTCATGAATATATCTTCTGCTTCATGTAGTAATTGAATTCTCTTAACTGGGTCAGTTTCTCTCTTTGCTGCATCTACCTTCTTATCATATTCTGGGTTGTTGTATCCTGCATCGTTTTGTCCGCTCTTTGAAGTCCACATATCAAGGAATGTCATTGGGTCAGCATAGTCACCTATCCAACCATGTCTTGCAATTAGATATTCCTTCTTATTTCTTGTTGATTGGAATACCTTCCATTCTTGGTTAGCAAGCTCAACTTCTATTCCTAAGTTTTCCTTCCACATAGCTTGAATTGCTTGTGCTATATTTTGATGTCCAGCACTTGTATTGTACATAACAGTTATCTTTGGAAATCCCTTTCCATCTGGATAACCAGCTTCAGCAAGTAATTTCTTAGCTTCTTGTACATCTCCTTCAGCCTTGTAGTAGTTCTTATTCTTGAAGTCCTTTCCATCAGCCATTATTATACCGCTTGGCACAAATGATGTAGCAGGTTCTTGACCAGCCTTTGTAACTGTTTCAATTAGTGCCTTTCTATCGATAGCAAGTGCAAGTGCCTTTCTTACTCTAACATCCTTTAGAGCCTTTGCAGCAGCTGCATCAATCTTATCTGCCTTATCAGTTAAATTAATTACATAGAAATATGTTCCAAGATATGGATACTTCTTAGCTACGCCTTGGCTTAGTAATGTTGGAATTTGTTGTGTTGGTGGTGCTTCAATGAAATCTAATTCACCTTGTTGGAATGAAGTTAATGCAGTATTTTGGTCGTCAATCATTCTCATTTCTATTCTATCTAACTTAACATTTGCTGCATCGAAATAATTTGGGTTCTTTTCAAGTATTATAGCTTCCTTTATCTTCCATTCTTTTAACTTGAATGGACCGTTTCCTATGTAAGTTTCTGGCTTAGTTGCCCATTTTTCCTTATCTGATTCAACCATATCTTTTCTTACTGGCATATAAGTTGGGAATGCAGTAAGTGATAAGAAATATGGTGTTGGGTATTCAAGAGTTACTTCAAGTGTATAATCATCAAGTGCCTTTACTCCTACATCGTCAGCCTTTCCATTACCTGTATTGTAAGCTTCAGCATTCTTTAGATAATATAGTTGGTAAGCATATTCAGCTGCAGTTTCTGGTGCAAGTGCTCTCTTCCATGCATATTCAAAATCCTTAGCTGTAACTGGCTTTCCATCTGACCACTTAACATCTTTTCTTAGATAGAACTTATAAGAAAGTCCATCAGTTGAAACATCCCATCTTTCTGCAACACCTGGAACTGGTTGGTCTTTAGCATCAAGTCTTGTTAGACCTACAAATGTGTTAACAATAACTGTTGCACCATCAATTGCACTGTTTAGTGCTGGGTCAAGTGTCTTAGGTTCTGAACCTAAGTTGTACTTAATTACTTGTTCTGCCTTCTTTTCGCCTTCTTTTCCTGACTTAGCACAGCCTGCAAACAGTGATACTGAAAGCACAGCTGTTAATGCTAAAGTCAATAGCTTAGCTGCTTTCTTCCTTAACATCTCAATTCCTCCCCTTTAATATAGTTTAATATAATTTTATTATGTTTCGGCAGCTTTTATGCTGCCGAAATTATCAGTATAAATGACAGGCAACAAAATGTCCTCCACCCGTATCCTTGAATAATGGTTCTTGTTCACTGCATATTGGCTTTGCATATCTACATCTATTCTTAAACCTACATCCAGGTGGTGGGTCTATTGGTGATGGGATTTCTCCTTCAAGAACAATTCTCTTCTTCTTTGCTGATTCATCTGGGTCTGGTATTGGTATTGCTGAAAGTAATGCCTGTGTATATGGGTGTAATGGTTTTGTATAAAGTTCATTGCTATCTGCAAGTTCAACTAACTTACCAAGGTACATAACCCCAACTCTATTTGAAATATGTTTAACCATTGATAAGTCATGTGCTATAAATAGGTAAGTTAATCCTAAGTCTGATTGCAAATCTTCAAGCATATTTACAACCTGTGCTTGAATAGAAACGTCAAGTGCTGATATAGGTTCATCACAAATTATAAATTCTGGTTGAACTGCAAGTGCTCTTGCTATACCTATTCTTTGTCTTTGTCCTCCTGAGAATTCGTGTGGATATCTACTTGCATGTTCACTATTAAGTCCTACTCTATTTAATAAGTATTGTATTCTCTCTTCCCTTTCTTTTGATCCCATGAGCTTATGAATATCTATTGCCTCTCCGATAATATCCCCTACTGTCATTCTTGGGTCAAGTGATGCATAAGGGTCTTGGAATATCATCTGCATCTTTTTTCTATAATCTAACATCTGCTTATCACTAAACTTTGCAATATCAACACCATCATAAATAATATTACCATCTGTTGGTTCATAAAGCTTTATTATTGTTCTACCACAGGTAGTCTTACCACATCCTGATTCTCCAACAAGTCCTAATGTTTCTCCCTTGTTTATTGTAAAGGATACATTATCAACTGCTTTTAAGTAATGAGATGTTTTATTAAATAAACCCTTTTTAATAGGAAAGTACTTTTTTAAATTTTTTATCTCTAAAAGAGGCTTATTCATTATAGGTCCCCCCTTCTTATAGGTGCTTCAACCTTTGGTGCATCCTTATGATTTAACCAGCACGCTGCCTTATGTCCTTCTCCTATTTCAAATAAAGGAGGCCTTTGTGTCATACAAATTCTCATTGCATATTGACATCTTGGTGCAAATGGACAACCCGCAGGTGGTTTTAATAAATCTGGTGGTTGACCATCTATTGGCTTAAGTCTTTCTTTAACAAGGTTCTTTGGGTTTGGTACACTGTTTAAAAGTCCCCAAGTATATGGATGTTTTGGATTATAGAATATATCCCTTGTTGAACCTGTTTCAGCAATAAGACCGCCATACATAACATTTATTCTACTGCATAGGTCTGCAACAACACCAAGGTCGTGTGTTATTAGAATGATAGATGTATTTATTTTTTGTTTTAAATCCTTCATTAGCTCCAAAATTTGTGCTTGTATAGTAACATCAAGAGCAGTTGTTGGCTCGTCTGCAATAAGAAGCTTTGGTTCACATGCAAGTGCCATTGCAATCATAACTCTTTGTCTCATACCACCTGAAAATTCATGTGGATACTGACTCATTCTGCTCTTTGGGCTTGGTATGCCAACAAGTTCTAACATATGAACAGCTCTATTAAAGGCTTCTTCCTTTGACATCTTTTTATGTTTTATAAGTGGTTCCATTAATTGGTCTCCAATTGTTAAAACTGGGTTTAAGGATGTCATTGGATCTTGGAATATCATTCCTATTTCATTTCCTCTAACCCTTTGCATTTCATTTTCAGGAAGTTTTGCTAAATCCTTTCCTTCAAATAAAATTTCACCCTCAACTATCTTTCCATTATCAGCTAAAAGCCTCATAACAGACATCATTGTGATACTCTTTCCACTACCTGATTCACCAACTATTCCTATAGCTTCACCTTTATCTAAATGGAAACTAACTCCTCTTACCGCTTGAACTTCACCTACATGTGTAAAAAAGGAAGTTCTTAAATTTTTAATTTCAAGCAATCTTTCCATTTTGTTACCCCCTAACTACTTACGCATCTTTGGATCTAGAGCATCTCTTAGACCATCTCCAAGGAAATTAAAAGCAAGTATTGTAAGTGAAATTGCAAGTGCTGGGAACAATAATTGGTATGGATAAACTTGCAATCCCTCCAATGCTTCTGATGCTAATGTTCCCCAAGATGCCTTTGGAACTGAAACTCCAAGTCCTATAAAACTTAAGAAGGATTCTGTAAATATCGCTGATGGAACTGATAGCGTAAGTGTTACTATTATTGGTCCCATACTATTTGGTATTAAGTGTCTAAGTAGTATTCTTGCATTACTTGCACCTAATGTTCTTGCTGCAAGTACGAACTCTTGTTGTTTTAATGAAAGAATTTGTGCTCTTACTATTCTTGCCATTGATAGCCAATATGCTATTGCAAGAGCTACAAGTATACTTCCAAGTCCTGGTTTAAATATAAGCATAAGAAGAATTACATAAATCATCATTGGAATTGAGTAAAGTATATCAACTATTCTCATCATTATAAGGTCGACTTTTCCTCCAAAGTAGCCTGATATACCTCCATATAAAACACCAATAACAAGGTTTAATACACTTGCTGCATAACCAACAGTTAGTGATATTCTTGCACCGTAAAGTACTCTTACAAATATGTCTCTACCAAACATATCTGTTCCAAACCAGAATTTTGAGCTTGGAGTTTGATTTGAGTATTTATAGTTTTGTGTTGCATAGTCAATTCCTCTAAAAATCTTAACAAGTGGTGGTCCTACTATAGCTAAAAGTGTAATAAACAATACAAAGTACAAACCAAACATAGCAAGCTTATTTTGTTTTAGTCTTCTCCAAGCATCCTGCCAATATGTTTCGCTTGGTCTTACAATTGTATTTAAATCCTTTTCATTTTCAGGAACTCTTTCAAACATCTCCTTAGTTATATCCATCTAAATCACCCCTTATGCCTCTAATTTAATTCTTGGGTCTATTACAGCATATAGTAAGTCTACTATTAGATTACATACTATAAGAAGGGTGCTGTAGAATATTGTTGTACCCATAATTAGCATAAAATCTCTATTACCTATGCTTGTTACAAACTCTCTACCAAGTCCTGGTATAGCAAAAATCTTTTCAATAACGAAGCTACCTGTTAAAACACCAGCTACAAGTGGTCCAAGATATGTTACTACTGGAATAAGTGCATTTCTTAGAGCATGCTTGTATATTACTACATTTCTTGATAATCCCTTTGCCTTTGCAGTTCTTATGTAGTCTTGTCTTATAACATCAAGTAAACTTGAACGAGTAAGTCTTGCTATAAATGATAGTGAATAACCACTTAGTGCAAGTGCTGGTAATATCATGTATTTAGGTCCTGAGAAACCTGATGATGGTAATAATTTTAATTTTACTGAGAATACATACATAAGTAATGTTGCTATAACAAAGCTTGGCACAGTAACTCCAAGTGTTGCAATAACCATAACCAATCTATCCTGCCATTTACCTTGATTTAATGCTGCAACAACTCCTAAATAAATTCCTAAAATCAATGAAAATATTATTGAAACTGCTCCTAACTTTGCAGAAGCTGGGAATGAATATGCTATCATTTCATTAACCGTTCTACCTTCATACTTTAATGTAGGTCCTAAGTCTCCCCTACTTAAGTTCTTTAGATACATAACATATTGCTCATATAATGGCTTATTTAATCCATATTTTGCCTCAAGATTTGCTTTAATTTGTGGTGGTAATGGTTTGTCACTGTCGAAGGGCCCACCTGGTAATGCGTGCATTAAAAAGAATGTTGCAGTAAGTACTACAAATAGTGTGATAACGCTCGCAACCAGTCTCTTGATGATGTAGTTAATCATTCTTCTCTCCTCCTTAAAATAATGTTCCCCCTCATAGGTTAAACAGATTTTAAATAAATATTAAACTAAAACCAAAAAAAAATCAATAAAATTTTTTGTGTATTGCGACACTTGAAGGTAATTTATAGTTAAATTTCTTTTGTAATTTAATTATACTACACTTTTTCTCTTTCTCCTTCTGTATTTTTATTGGAATTTTGTACCTTTTTATCGAGTCTGAGACTTTATAAAACATATTATTGCACACAAGTTATTTTTATGCAATAAAAATCCTTATTTTTTTAATTTTTTAATGTATATTTATACTTTGTAATAAAGTTTTAATTTTTGTCAGTTTCATTTTTAAATTGTAAATTTTTATTAATATTTTTATGTTTTCCTATAATACATATTGTATACTTTTGAATTTTCATTATTTTCTGTTATTTGAAGTTTATTAAATTCTTATGTTTTTATTTGCAATGTATCTTCCACTCTTTTATTACAATTTTTGCGTTTAAAATATGCACCCTAAATTTAAAAGCCCATTAAATACCGTTTTAATTCTTTATAACTTTTGTGTATTAAAGTTTATTTTGTGCTCTCTTACCTCTCAACTATAGTATTTATGAAGGTATATTCTCCATACAAATTCTAAAGAATTTTGCTGTGTGTTTTATTAAGATACAAATTTTTATTCTTTTTGTTTAATATTGTGAATTTATTTTCTATTTTAACTTTTTAAGTAAAATTAAATATTAATAAGCCCCAAGGTATTTTAATTTACCTTGGGGCTTAAATTTACTTAACTAAGTGACACGCTACATGATGTTCATTTCCTATGTTTATTAATTCTGGCGTCTCTTTGAAACATCTATCTTGAGCCATCCAACATCTTTTTGCGAATCTACATCCTGCAGGAGGGTTAATTGGTGATGTAATTTCACCCTTTAATATAATTCTCTCCCTCTTATTTTTTATACTTGGCACTGGTATTGCTGATAGCAGCGCTTTTGTATATGGATGTACTGGATTTTTAAATAGTTCCTTTGAAGATGCAAGTTCAACAACTTGTCCTAAATACATT
>JAOAAJ010000104.1 GCA_026418935.1 Caloramator sp.
GCAGTAGGATTTTTCCTCTACAAGTTCACATTCAACAAAGCACTCTTTATTCCTTAAAACCAAAAACTCTCTATCTCCAATTTTGAAGTTTTGTCCTTTATTTAAATTCACCACTTTATCAAACAACAAGTTGTATTTAAATCTCTTACTACATAGACCCTTAGGATTTATTTTTTCATCAAAATAAACCACACAGTCTAAGACTTCTTTCCCCTTTTTATAGGCTCCCCTTATGCCTCCATCCTTCAAAACCTCAACCTGTTCTACAGATAGTTCCTTTCCATCTTTATCCTCATATTTTATACTTATCAATCTACTCATCTTCTCACCTAAAAATAAAATATTTGTTTTGCATCATATCCCATCTGTTTAAATTTAGAATTTAAAAATTCAACTTTATTTAGCTTAACTTTAATCATATTTAGCTTAAATGGAAGACTCACTAAATTTTCAAACTTATAACCCTTTAAATCTACAATTTTTTTATATTCACTTGATGCATATTCAACTTCAAAGGCTTCACCTTCAATCTGCATTCCAAACAGCCTATTCATACCCTGATATTTATCATATATTGCAACAGACACCTTGTTGTTTAAATAAATGTTAGAAAACTTTTCCCCACCCTCTGATAAAAAATATAAATACCCATCTTTATAGGTGTATTCAATTGGGGTTGATCTAACTTCTATTCCACAGGTTGTTAATGTACAAGTAGTATTGCTATTTAAATATTCTTCTACAAAAAATTTCAGTTTTTCTTTGGGCATTCTTTTTATTACCAGCTCATCCTTTAATATTTTTAGCTCCTTTGCTATTTTACATATTGTTTCTTTGTTTTGTTCCTCTATTAAAACCTCTTTATTTATATTTTTTAATAACTGCTTTATAGGGCCATATAGTTCGTTTTCTCCTTGAACCAAGAAAACCTTATTTTTTTCACTTAGAACACTTAAATTTTCTATAAAAAATTTCAAAACATATTCTTCATCACTATCTAAAATAAATACACAAAAATTTATTATATTAAAGTCTATATTTACCCCTTCTTTTACATTTAAGCAAATAGAAGGTCCTAAAACCTTTGAAATAATCTCTGCCACTTCCCTATTTTTTTCATTAAAATAGGCAACCAAACACCCCTTCAATTTACTACCTCCTAATTAAATAAAGTATCAAAACATCATCTTCAATTTCTATAGAAAACTCATCCACCATCATTCCAACAAGGTTAGTCTCGTCTGATGTATAGGAATCACCCGTTAAATTCCAATAGAGCTCCTCAACTTCTCTATATCTTTGAACTGAAAAAATCTTTTCAAGCTTCTCCTTTACCCTTTTTATCTCCTCTTTATCCTTTAGGTGCACTCTAAATCTTATTTTTGTTTCTTTATTAAAGTCTAATGTTGAAGTTATATGACAAGTATCTGTATTCTCTATAAAATACTTGTTGAGCTCATCCATTATTTTTAAAACTTTATTTCTCTCTTTACTAAGCATTTTTATGCATTTCTCCTTTCATAATACGCACTTATCAAAGGAATTAAAAACATTGCAACAAGTCCACCTGCAAAACCATTATTATAAAGATTTAGACCTGCATGAAGATACCCAACACTTAAGGCCATTGAAACGTGTAAAAATCCTGCTATTATCCCCCATATAGGTCCAAATTCTCCTGCTATTGGTGCAAGCGTAGTACAAAATAGTATTGCTAAAATAACAGCTGGAGAAGTTAAACTGTGTACATTCAAGTATGATGATAATGCCGCACCAAAAACAACTGGTAATGTATTATTAAGATGTTTTCCTAAAGCTGAAAAACCTACTATTGTAAATAAACCTCCTATAACAGGTCCATTTAAATTACTAATTAATAGTGTAAAAGCCATATACACAATACCCATTATTCCCATATTCAAAAGTGCAACATCTTCTCCATATAATACTGTAAAGTCTGTAACAAGTTTTCCTGATGTCTTATTTAAATCCCTTAAACTATCAATCTTTAGTTTTCCACCTATTTTTATTGAATATAAAATCATTAAAAGAAAAATTAGAAGTAATATAAATTCTACTCCAATATCCCTATTATTATACCACAAAAGTCTCTTTGGAATTTCTCCACCAAAAGCTCTAACGTTACTAACTAATATAGTAGCTATAAATCCTGCAGTAAGACCTGTGTTGTACAAACAATAGCCCTGATGAAATTTTAAACAGTAGGCTGCAAGTGGTGGAAATATAAAACCAATAAATATAGATATTAATATACCAAGTATCATACTAAAATGAGGATGAACTATTTCAAGTCCCCTAAATTGAATAAGAGTTGGTGAAAGATTTGTTGAAAATATAGCGATCAATGCATAATTTAAAAAACTCTCCCTTTTATATTTTGAATAGAGCCATACACCAAACATAATTGGCCAAATATTTACTATGTTTTTGCCAAACATAGCAAATCCTACACTTGTCCAAATAGCAGCTGTAATTGCACCATTTGCCTTAGCCTTTAGGGCTAAAAAAATTGATGTATTAATTATCCCAACAAGACCAGCGTTAACAAAGGTTGCCCCTATTCCACCCACTTCAAAGTAGTCTGTTATAAGTATATCAGGCTCTTTAATAATTCTTCCTATCCCATAAATTACATTTAATAATCCATCGTGTACAACTCCAAATACAATAAAACTTAAAAATATAAAAATAAATAAATAATGCAATCTGTAGTTTTTATTCTTATTCATAAAATCCCCCTTTATGCCTTTTGATAAAATTATATCATAATTTTAAATATTTCGATATATTTAAAGGGGTCTTTTTAAAAAGAAACATTTTAATCATCAAAAGTTACTGGTGATTCTGTCTCCCTACACCATCTTGTCGTTATGCAGATATTTAAATTTCTTGGGCAAAACTTACACATACAACTAACATCCTCACCATCACATTTTCCCTCTTTAAAATATATGCATTTTTTGCAATTACTATTAACCACAATACCACCTCCAAATTTAAAGGGGTTGAATTTCAACCCCTTAACAATAGCTTCTTCCACCAATTCTAAATCCTCTAAAATCCTTATTTATCTCAAAATCATTTATAAGGAAGGCAAATTCATTATCAGCCACAAACTTTACTCCTTCATACTCATATACATCATCATTATCTCGTTGTTCATCCAGAACAACTCCAAACCTTGGTCCACCTCAACCAAAGCCTTCTAATGATATTCTTACTGCTGTCTTCCCTCTTTTTTGAAGTTCCTCCTTTAAATCCTTTAAAACTTCGTCTTTTATTTTAACCCTCATAGCACACCTCCGTCTATTCATTTTTTTGATAGATAATTATTATCTATTAGTTTATTTAATTATATCACATTATCACAATATATAAAACATTTAAAAATTATATATTTAAAAAACAGTGAGGAATACCCTCACTGCAGCTTTATTCTTTTGCCCCTACTTGTATGTCTATCAGATTTAGGTATGGTTAAAGTCAATATTCCATCCTTATATTCTGCTCTTGCCTCCTCTGATTTTACCTCTGCTGGAAGCGGAACTACTCTTGAAAAGTTTCCATAGTATCTTTCAACTCTTCTTAAATTTTCATCCTTATATTCATCAGATTTTTTAAACTCTCCTGAAATCCTTACCTCTTCATCATAAACAACAATGTCTAAGTCTTCCTTAGAAATACCAGGTATTTCTGCCTTAACCTTCACTTCATTTTCTGTTTCAATAACATCTATTCTTGGTCTTTCCAATTCTTCAAAAGAGAAAAAATTATCCATTTGTCTTCTTAATCTTTCAATTTCTCTAAAGGGTTCAATAGGTTTTAAATACATAAGGCTGCACCTCCTGTTTGTTATTTCTAATTTTATTTTTTGGAGGCTGCAGCCCTATTAAACAATTAAATTTAAGCTAAAAAAGTTAATTTTTGTGATAATTTTATACAATATAAAACTCCCAAGATAACTGGTTGGTGAAGCAAATATATTTCAAGTGACCTTCTGCTTATAAATTCAACATATTTAGATTCAACCTCAAAGGGTAAAATTCTTTTTCTTCTTTTATATATTAATCTAAATATAAAAATGCCAAATATGTAGTATATGATGTATGGGAAAATAGGATAATAATCAATTGATACAAATCCATAATGAATAAATCCAAAGGGGATTAAAAAAGGATTTTTTATTCTTATGTTTTGTGCAACTTTATATAAAAAATAAGATGATAATTGAATTAATATTAACCAAGGAAAATTTAGCCTATTTAAAATAATTGAAAGTAAAGTCATAGTAGCTAAAAAATGTAGTATTCCAAACCTTATATACTGCTCTTTAAAAACTATATAGGTTATAATCGTTATTAGTAATGCAAATATATAAAGTTTTAATGCTTTTTTTATTGGACTTTTTCCTAAATTACTACTAACACCAGCTACTATTATAAAAAGCACGCCCGAAAATTTTCCTATATAATACCAAAAACCAACTTCATAATTAATATCTTTCCCCATAAACTCCTTTAAATCATAAACTATATGAAAAACGACCATAAATAAAATTGCCAAAAACCTAAAAAAATCTATTTCTCCTATTCTTTTCATTTAATCACCATAACTATACCGCTATTCTACTCCATCTTCCGCATTTATCTCCAAAATAGCCTATTTTAATTTCTCCTTCCTTCAATTCAACAACCTCACACATATTAGAACATCCGTTACATTTAAATGTATTAGGTTTAATCAAAGTATTATAAATTCCAAATCCTCTAAAGGACGTCTTTTGCCCTAAATCTATCTGTTCCTTGGCCAATATAGCTGCACCTATTGCCCCCATAACATCATAATGTTCTGGAACAAAAACTTCCATATTTAAAAGCTCTTCAAAGGCCTTTTTCATACCTATATTTGCCGCAACCCCACCTTGGAAGAATACTTTCGGTCTTATATTTTTGCCCTTTGCAACATTGCTTATGAAATTTCTTGCAAGTGCACTGCAAAGACCAGCAATAATATCAGAAACATCATATCCTAACTGCTGTTTATGTATCATATCTGATTCTGCAAATACAGCACACCTTCCTGCAATTCTTACTGGATTACTTGATTTTAAGGCATATTCACCAAACTTTTCTATTGGTATCTCAAGTCTTTCTGCCTGCCTATCTAAAAAGGAACCTGTACCTGCTGCACAAACAGTATTCATAGCAAAATCTGTAACAACACCGTTATCTATAGTTATTATTTTGCTATCCTGTCCACCAATCTCTATTATTGTTCTTACTTCTTTGTCTAAATTAATTGCCGCAACAGCGTGAGATGTAATTTCGTTTTTTGCAATATCTGCACCAACTAAAACCTTTGCTAAATATCTTCCACTTCCTGTTGTTCCAACCCCTTTTATATCATTATCCTTATAAAATTTACTTAAGTGTAAAAGCCCCTCTTGAATTACCTTTATAGGCCTTCCCTTTGTCCTTAAATAGAGCTTATTAATAACATTTAAACCTTCATCAAGTACAACTATATCTGTACTAACCGAGCCTACATCTATCCCTAAATACACACTTTTTTCCTCCCCTCTATCAAATCCAAAAATGCTTCAACCCTTGTATAGTAGCCAGCCTCACCAGTCATTTCATCAACTACTAAGGAAAGAATAGGTATATTGTATTTTTTCTCAATGTCAGGTAGTATTGCCTTTGATACAATCTCTGGCATACAACCAACAGGAAATATTTGTATCAAACCATCAAAACCCATTTTATAATTTAGCATCGCTTCTCCTACACATTCCTGTGCGTGTCCACCAATACACATCTTTAAATACTGCTTTGCCTCTTTGTATATAGGACTTTTATTTATTTTCAGTGCAGATAACGCTGTATTTTTAACCCACCAGCTTGGATAAAGGGTTCTTTTAGTTGATACACCCAAATTCATTAATATATCCTCTATGTATAAATTTGATAAGGAATCAATTATTGTATATATTTCGCCAATGATACCTATTTTTATTGGAGTTTTAAATAAATCTATTTCTACCCTATCTACTTTTTCTTTATATTTTTCTAAAACCTTTAAAGTTTCCTCTGCTCCTTTTGCTTCTATTGCCTCTTTTTTTACTTCCTTTAATAGCTTTGAAAATTCACCTTTGTTTTTTTCATAACCTGCATAAAACCTACATTCTTTTTCTATTTCATCTATTAGATTAATTGCCTTCAATGCCATATTTAATGCCTTTGCCTTTTTATATGTAGAAAGTTTGCTTTCCTTTGCAACACTACTTAATCTATTTAAAAACTCTTTTATTCCTATTTTTGAAGGTTCATCTATTACAATAAAGTTTATTTGCCTTCCTAAAGACATAAGTACCTTTTTTTGTAGTTCACAGTATTCTCCAAATCTACAAGGTCCACAACTTCCTGTTATTAAAACAGTATCTGCACCTTTTTCTATACTTTCGATATAATTTCCAATCATTATTTTAAAGGGGAGGCACACATCATCTGGAGAATGTAGGCAACCTATTTCCAATGTCTTTTTTGTTGATATAGGTGGAATTGTATATTCTACACCAAGTCCCTCAAACAATACCTTTCCTGCAATATATGTATTACCCAAGTGAGGAAATGTTATATTCATATTTTGCCCTCCTCTTTAACAAATCAATAAAAGCTTCTATTCTGGTATCAACACCTGCTTCTCCTGTATGTTCATCAATCTTTAATACAAGGTATGGGAAGCTTCCTACATCCTTCTTAATTAAATCAATTGAAAAAGAATCTATTCCACATCCAAAGGAGGATATATAAATAATTCCATCTATTTTTCCTGTTTCAACAAGAGAAATTGCACAATTATATGTATTCCTTAAAAAAGTCCAAAAGGGTTTTTTAATCAATCTATAGGTATAATCATAAGGTTCTATATTATCCTCTGTGAAAACTTCTACTCCATATTGATTTAGTTTTTTTATTAACCCCATATTAATAAAATCATCGTAGATTAAATAAGGATGTCCAAGCAATAATACTCTTAAATTTGACCTTGATGAGTTTATTTTGTTATATTTGTATATATTACTCTTAAATCCATTGTACGCCTTTTTAAATTTTTCCTTATCAACTCTGAAGGTTTTAGAAAAATCATATAATGAATCCTTCAATGTTTTTTCGTTGTAGGCTGTTATTGTTGGACAAATGATGTTTTTTATATCAAGTGTATACTTAACCATCTCTGGGAGTCCACAAAACTTTGGACATATAAATTCATTCTTGTGTAGCTTCATAATTCTTGGCACCAAAACTATGTCACACCTATCCCTTAGATATTCAACGTGGCCGTGAAATATTTTAACAGGTAAACAAGCCTCGTCCACGCAGTTTAATACTCCAAGATCAAGTATTTCTTTATTAGTTTTAGGACTTACAACTGTTGTAATTCCTATTGTGTGTAAAAATTCCTGTATTGCATCACGATATTTTATATTTAGAAGTGCATTTGGGATTCCTATAATCATACTATCACCCTTAAATCAAAATTCGTTATAAATTGTTCCCCAAAAAGCTCAATTTTATACAAAAAAAGAGTGCCTATTGGCACTCTACCTCTATCATAATTGGGCAATGATCTGAACCCATAACATCGGTTAGTATTCTTACGTCCTTTACACTATCTATAAAATTCTTTGAAACAAAATGATAGTCAATTCTCCATCCTATATTCTTCTCTCTTGCCTTAAATTTATAACTCCACCACGTATACTCTACTTTATCTGGATAGAAATATCTAAAAGTATCTATATACCCATTTTCAATAAATTTGTCTATCCACGCCCTTTCAATAGGTAAAAAACCTGAATATTTTTCATTTGCCTTTGGATTTTTAAGGTCAATTTCTCTATGGGCTGTGTTATAATCACCGCAAATTATAAGCCTTTTTCCCTTTTCCACTTCGCTGTTGCAGTAGTCTAATACTGCATCATAAAATCTTAATTTATAATCAAGCCTCTCATCACTCATTTGACCATTTGGGAAGTATATGTTTAAAAGAGTAAACTCATTAAATTCTGTTATAACAATTCTTCCCTCCCTATCAAACTCCTCTATTCCTATTCCATATTTAACATCGATTGGTCTTTTCTTTGTATATGTAGCAACACCACTATAGCCTTTCTTATCTGCAAAACTAAAATAAGAATAATAACCATCAATGTTTTTTAATTCATCCTTTAGCTGATTTTCTTGTAGTTTTGTTTCCTGTATACATAAAATATCTGGATTTTCTTCTGCTATCCATTCAAAAAAATTCTTTTGTGCAATTGCTCTAAGTCCGTTTACATTCCAAGAGTAAATTCTCATAGTACCACCTCGTTAAAAATTATATTTTTATGTTATCAGATAAACACTCAAAAGAAAAGGCACCTACTGGTGCCTATTTAATTCCATTTATGAGTTTTAGACATTTCCTCATCAGATTTTAAGAAATAATCATATCTTACCATATTTTTGTTTGGATAACCATATATTACTGGGTCATCAAAGGTAACATCTATGTGGAGCCACGTGTCACCTACTTTAACTTTATTCCAAGCGTGTGCTTCACCACTTGCTGTACCAACAACTATTACAGACTCTATACCAAAATACTTTGTAAGTCTTTGAAAGGCTGATGAATAACCCCCACATATAGCTTTATTTATTGTAAGAGCATAATATGAGTGTGAATCTCTTGCGTATTGGGCTTCATCACCTGTTGTTAAAAAGTCAACATCATAACTAAAATTATAGGCAATATAATCGTGAATCACCTTTATCTTTTCCTCTATAGTTTTTGCATCATTAACTTTATTTTCAATCTTTGAAGCAACACCTTTTACTGCTTCATATAATCCTAAATTCATTTTCAATATTTCTTGTTGAGTCAGTGAATATCCAAAATATATTGTCGTACCCTTGGAGTCTAAAAAATATCTTATTTGTCTAAGATATGCAAAATCTGAGTAGGAATAGAGCACATCTTCTAACGCATTTGAAAGTATTTTTATATCGCCAGAATAAAGAGACTTGTCTATAAAAATTGAATTTTTACCTTCAAATATTGCCTTTGCAATTTCATAGTTAAGTTTATTTGATGATTCTTTATCTTTATCTAAAAGAAAGAAATCTAAACTTTGTAAATACAATTGTGAATCCATAACAGATGCTTGTCCATTATTTTGAGTTGAAATAGATGTAGTTTGAGGTTTTTTATAGCTTACTTTTAGTGAATATCCTACAAACACCTTTTTCTTTTTATTATTGATATAATGTTTTATTACACTTATCTTATCAACATTGTTAACACCTTTTGTTACATTTAATGCCCTATTTAGTGCTGTATCTGTTGTTTTATCGGTATATCCATTAGAAGACAAAACTACAATAGGGGTCTTATTTTTCATCTGTACATTTAAAATCGTTGTATATTTTTTTGTTAGTAAATCAACTGGACTAACCTTTGAAGCATATACCTTATTATTGTTAATGGTATTAGTTATAACAGATGTGCTGTTAGAAAAGAGGCTTGTCAACAAAATAAAAGTTAAAAATAACACATTAACTTTAAGGAGTTTTTTCATCCCACCACCCCTTTAAATGTCTCGTTTAATTATTATTTTAATTATATTAACTTTTAAATTCAATATACTCTACGCATTGTTAACAATGTAATTTTAAACTTAATATCACTTTTTTTCATACATTAGAATATATTAGTATTAGTTAGGATTTTATGAGGTGATTATATGCCATTATCCGATAGAGAATTGTTTGCAAGACTTATTAAATGCGAGGCAGAAGGAGAAGGAGAGTATGGAATGAAGGCTGTTGCAACAGTTGTTATGAATAGGGTTCATGTAAGCTACGGGGAATATTTTAGAGTTTGCCAAGGTAGCCTTCGCCGAGTTATACTTCAGCCTTTTCAATTTACTTGTGCTTTAACTACAGTATACGGACAGTACAACCCCCAAAATATATACAATATGCGTCCTGATGATTTTCATTACCAGATTGCAGACTGGGCTTTATCAGGAAATAAATTATCTGGTGTAGGTAGTGCCCTTTGGTATTACAACCCATTTAGTGCAGTTTGTGCAACCTATTTTCCCAAAACAAAAACAGGTATATATGTAACAAGAATTGCACAGCACTGCTTCTATAACCCAACACCTTTGTATGCAAAAACTTGATAAAAGGAGGTCATTTATGAGTAAGAAAAATTCAAATGAACCAATACAAGAGAAAAATACAAATTTAGAGGCTGAACCAGTTTACTTTGTTCCAACCTTTTATCGCTATCCATGTCCTTTAGTTGATGACAGACAGGAAGATTTAACATTCCAACCTGTAAATCCAGATGAAGACCCCACTCTAAAGAACATAAACTTTACACAAGCATACTTAAGAACACAAATAGGAAAAAAGGTTAAGATTGATTTCTTAATTGGTACTAATCTTTTTATTGATAAGGAAGGTGTACTACTTGAAGTTGGTGTAAGCTATGTTGTAATAAGAGAAACTACTTCAAATGCAAAGGTTATGTGTGACTTCTACTCAATTAGATTTGTAACCATTTTTGAATAATAAAAAAGTAAACAAAGGTGCATATACCTTTGTTTACTTTTTTTAGTATCCCTTTATTATATCTACTACGTTTAAAAGTTCTCTTTCTTCTATATACCTCTTCATATTTTCATAAATTATATTATATCTTCTTTCATTTCTCATCTCTGAAACCCAAGAATTGTGGGGAGTTATGATTATATTATTTATATCCCAAATAGGACTATCTTTAGGTAGAGGCTCTTCTTCAAAAACATCAAGTGCAGCCTTTTTTATTTTACCTCCCTTTACAGCCTCAATCAATGCATCAGTATCAATAACACTCCCCCTTGCAATGTTTATTATATAAACTCCATCCCTCATACTGCTTATTAATTCTTTATCAATTAGATGATAAGTCTCTTTTGTTAGTGGTACCGATACTACAATAAAATCACAGTTTTTTACTACATTTTTTATTTCATTTAAGCTGTAACACTCATCAAAATATTCTACTTTTCTTCCATTGGTATTAACGCCAATTAGTTTTACTTCAAATCCCTTTAGCCTTTTTGCAGCCTCCTGTGCTATCGTACCTGTACCTATAAATCCAACTGTTTTATTATATAGCTCTAAAATACTTGTATCTACCTTCCATATTCTCTCCTTTTGCTTTTCATAAAATTCCCTACTATTTTTTATCATCTCAAGTATCTTCAAAACAATCCATTCTCCCATAGGAATACTATATCCACCCTTATTATTGGTTACTATAATTTTTCTTGCAAAAACTATATCCTTTGGAATTTGGTCTATACCAATACTTGAAAGTTGAATCCATTTTAGTTTCTCCATTAATCCTATGTCTAATATAGAAAAAGGATTATAACATACCAAAACTTCAACATCCTTAAAATCTTCCTCATAAACAACTTTATTTTCGTCTCTTATTAAAACTTTATACCCTAAATCCTCAATCCTTTTCATTTTCTCCCTGCCATAGTCATAAGTAAAAAGTACCTTTATCACAAAATCACCCCCTATATAAAATTATACTAAAATTATATATAAGGATATAAGTATTAATTTTGCTATTTTCATTTGCCAATATGTTTCAAATATCCAATCTACACAAAATTAAAAAGGTAGGTACTTCAAATACCTACCTTAAATTTTTATGCACCCTTTTCTTCTTTGTTCTTTTTAGCAAGTCCTATTATTTCAAATATTTTCTTTGCTCTCTCTTTAGTTGAACCATCTAATGTAATGTATGGAACATTTTCAGCATCTAAGAAATGCTTTACTGCCTCATCTACCTTAATAGCAGTCTCTTCATCCTGCCATCTCACTCCATCCTTTTCATATCCAAATTCTCTTGGTAGGAAAAAGATATAATCATACTTTGGAAGGTCTCTTATTGCAAGAGCATAAAGATCCTTTAGTATTTCAATCTCTTTTGTTGTTCTCTTCTTATTTCCAAGCATAAACCTTCCATAAATATAAGGTAAAAATGTAGCATAGTCTGTTATCGCATAGTCAAATACTTCAAGTTCATTCTCAAGCCTTGCTTGACCAAGATAAATACCATATTGTTCAGCAAGGTGTTCAATCATTCCCTTATCCTTAAGATATTCTGTTGAATATTCTGTAGCACATCCAACATTTAGTCCCATTATCTTCATTTCAGCATATAAATATTGAATAAGTGTTGTTTTTCCACATCTTGGACCACCAATAATTGCTATTCTTACAGGCACTTCACTCACTCCATAACTTAATTTTTTGTTTTTAAAAAAAGCAATTTCTATTATATCAGCTTACCTTCATACATTCAATAACGAAAATTATATTATTAATTTTTTTTATAATTTGTTATGGGGAGATTAAACTTTATTCCTCTCTTCTTTTTGGTGGTAGTGGTCCAAAATATTGATATAAATAACAAAGCAGTTTGCCATTGTATAATTTTCTGTTTTTATCCGCCTTCTTACCAAACAGTTTTTCAAAATCCAAATGATTGGTTAATATAAAATACGACCAAGAGTCTAATTTGGTAAATACCTCTCCCATCTTTTTATATAGCTTTTCGACCTGTCTTATCTCACCTATTCTTTCACCATAGGGAGGGTTACATATAATGCATCCATATTTTTTCTTTGAACTTAGCTCCTCCATAGGAAGCTTTTGCACAAATACTAAATCTTCAACTCCTGCTCTTTTTATATTTTCCCTTGCAACTTTTAGAACCTTTCCATCTATATCTTGACCTAATAGTTTAAACTCAAAATCATTTATTTCACTCTTTGCTCTATCTCTAATTTCCTTCCATATTCTTTTATCAATATGACTCCAATTTTCTGCATCAAAGGTTCTATTTAAACCCGGTGCAACATTTTTACCTATTAACGCCGCCTCGATTAAAATAGTTCCAGAACCGCAAAAGGGGTCAATAAGCTGTCTATCTGGAGTCCATTTACTCAAAAGAACCATTGCAGCTGCTAAAGTTTCCTTTAAAGGTGCCTCACCTGCCATAGTTCTATATCCTCTTTTATGTAATCCAACACCAGAAGTATCAAGACTTATTGTTGCAATATCCTTAAGTAGGGCTACCTCTATTTTATATGTTGGTCCATCTTCACTAAACCAATCAGTTTTATATTTTCTCTTCATTGACTCCACGACAGCTTTTTTTACTATTGCCTGACAATCTGATACACTAAAAAGTTTTGACTTTACCGACTTTCCAACAACGTGCATCTTTGCATTTTTAGGAAGAAAGTCTGAAAAGTTTATTGATAAAGTTCCTTGAAAAAGGTCCTCAAAGGTTTCAGCTTTAAACTCATTTAACTTAATATAGACTCTATCTGCTGTTCTTAAATACATATTAAGTTTTACAATATCCTCATCATTTCCCTTTAAAGTTACTTTTCCGTTTTCTACTTTATAATCACTATATCCTAATGCCTTAAGCTCACTTGCTGTAACTGATTCTATACCAAATGCTGTAGTTAATACTATATCGTACATTTTATCTCTCCTTTTTATATAACTAAACTTAAATATAAATCAAATGTTTTATTCAACTCTTCAACTACTATTTCAATAAAATCCTTGTTGTCTCCTGTAGTGTGTGCTTTATCAAGTGCAGCATAATACTTTAATCTATTTTCATTTCTTATTATAACTGGGGGATAGCCATTCTTCATTAATTCTAAGTTTAATAATAATCTTGAGGTTCTTCCATTTCCATCAATAAAAGGATGAATTCCAACAAAAATTATATGAAGCAATGCTGCTCTTTCAACTGGATGCAGTTTTTGTGCTTCACCATTATACCAAACTATTAGTTTTTCCATCTCTTGTTTAATAAGATATGGTTCTGGAGGTATATGTTTTGCACCTGAAATTATAACCTTTTGATCTCTATAATTACCAGCATATTTATCATCAATACCCTTTAACACAAGTCTATGAATATTCCTAATTGTCCATTCTGTTATTGGTTCATTATTCCTTACTATCTCCTCAATGTAAAGTATTGCATCCTTATGATTTATTACCTCTAAATGTTCTCTTAAAGTTTTCCCACCTACAGTTATACCTTCTAAAACTACCTTTGTTTCCAACAAAGTTAGAGTATTTCCCTCTATTGCATTAGAATTGTATGTCCACTCTAATAATAATTGTTCTCTTAAACTTTTTAATGTATATTCAGGAAGAGGTCGTTTACTATCTAATAGAGCCTTTTTTTTATCAACAGCTTCAAACATAAAACCACCCTTTATATATTTTTATAATATAATCATATCCTAAAAATAACTTATTTTGCAATAATAATGATAATAGTGTAAAATATCATACGAGGTGATTTTAATGGGAGAAGCTGTTTTAAAATATTTTTTGCATAATGCAAAAGAATATGAGGTTAATAATTTTGATAACATATACAAAGAAGTATCTCCAAGTATATATGAAGTTATAAGATTGATCAATGGAAAACCTGTGTTTTTAGAGGACCATATAGAAAGGCTAAATAACTCTGCAAAGCTGTTAAATGTAAACTATTGTGCTGATGTAGAGATAATTAGGCAACAGATTATACAATTAGCTAAACTAAACAATATTCAAAATTATAATGTAAAAATAGTTGTAAATAACTTTAATACTTTAGATGTATACTTATTTTTTATAAAATCTATTTATCCATCAGAAGCTGATTATAAAAATGGAGTTAAAACAACCCTTTATAAAGCAATAAGAGAAAATCCTAACGCAAAGGTAATAAACTCTACATTACGCCAAAAAATAAATAAACACCTTGAAGAAAATAATTTGTATGAAGCAATACTTGTAAATAACTTTGACGAAATAACCGAAGGAAGCCGTTCAAATATATTTTTCATAAAGGATAACAAGCTTTATACTGCACCTAAAGAGGACGTATTAGTTGGAATAACAAGAATAAAAGTTATTGAGATTGCTAAAAAGTTAGAACTCGAAGTTATTGAGGATAAAATTAAGGTTAACCAAATAAATGAATTCCAAGCTTGTTTTTTAACAGGTACCTCACCAAAAGTATTACCTATTTCACATATAGATGATAAAGTATTTGATGTTAAAAATTCTGTTCTTAAAAAAATAATGCTGGAATACGACAAAATGCTTTCATAATTGCCACCCAGGTGAAAGTGGAATTTTCCATTTTATTATTCTATAAACTTAAATTCAAAAGAGTACCTTCATTATAAAAGGTACTCTTTTTTGAGCAAGTCTTCAAATAACTCTTCTCTTCTTTAATAATTCTATAACAACTAAAGCTAATGCACCTCCTAAAAGAGCAGTTATTAGTTGTGGAAAGCTCATACTTGTAGCTAAAACTTTAGCTATTTTAGGAGGAAAATTAAATCCAACAAGTTTAATTAGCTTTGTAGAAGCAAATGTCAAAAAAGCAAACTTAGCTAAAGCTCCTAATACTATACCAGTAGCTCTTCTTAATAAATCTCCTTCCATAAATAATGAAAATACTAATACAAATAATAAATTTCCAAGTATAATAAAAGGAATAAATGGTGCCAGAGGCGTCGCCAGTTGACCAACAAACCAAGCCAAAAGAGGTGTTAATGTTCCTACTCCTACACCCCACCATCTACCACAAATAAAGGCTGTAAGTATCAAAATACTATTAATAATAGGTCCTACTAAAAATTGATTGATTTGCGGTATGTTTCTACCAATTATTTGAAAAACAATACCTATTGCCAAAAGTAAGGATGAATAAACAATTTTATTAGTTTTACTTATCATAATATCGCCTCCTAATTATATATATGATTCCTTTCACTATTAAATTTTACCATTTTTATCACATAATAAAAATGTTTTTTAGTTTTATATCTATAATTTTAATGAATAGCAATTTAAGGTGAAGTTAATGATATTATTACTTAGAACAATAATAGTATTTTTTAATAAATAGGAGGCAATATGAAAAAGGTCACATTTTTAATGCTTAATCTTACTGTTTTAGCCTTTTTATATAATTCATTTGCTGAGAATATTTATACTAAAATTTATAATCCGAATAACATTAGTGAAATTGTAGATAGTCAAGAAAAATATCAAATAATTAAAATAGTTGATGGTTTTGGAAGAAAACTCAAAAATGTACCTCTTTTAGCACCAAAAGAAATATTAATTAAAAGCATTAAAGACAACTATGGTATTTATGTAACAGATAGGCTTTTAGAAAAATGGATTAAAGACCCCTCAAAAGCTCCAGGAAGATTAACATCAAGCCCTTGGCCAGATAGAATTGAGATAAAAAGTATATGCAAGATAGATGAACTTACTTATAAAGTTAAGGGAGAAATTGTTGAAATAACAAGTAATGAAGTGGTATCTAATGGAGTAGCCATAAGACGTCCTATAATCTTGATAGTAAGAAAGATTGGTGATTATTGGCTTATAGATGAGATTGTATTGGGAAACTATAAATGACTTGATGAAACTTATAACAACCATAAGTTGTTTATCTACCAATAAAAAAGCGACCTTTATAGCTCCTAATAAGGAGTATGAAGGCCGCAAATTTTTTATTCACAAATTGGAAAATGTCACATTTCACCTGGGTGGCACTTTTTTACCCCAGTACCTTCTTACTTTTACCAGTATTGTATCCTATATCATCACCTAAACTTTCATCTGGCATAAGTTTAAACTTTTCCTTGACATATTCTACTTCATCCTTTGCCGACATTGACATTACTGTCTTTATCTTATAGATGTAGTGCCTTGACATCTTTAAGGAATTCGTTGGACAGACATCTACACAAAAGGCACAAAAGCTACATCTACCATAGTCTACAACAGGCTTTTTTATTTCTCTTCCCTGTTCATTCTTACCTACTACCTTCATCGTTATAGCATCAAATGGACAATCCCTTTTACAAGTAGCACATCCACCTCCTTTTTCTAAACCATTTGTATGAAGGCCTCTATAGGTTGGAGATACTCCATCTTTAGGAAATACCCTTAAAATCTGTTTTGGATACTTTATAGTAACAGGCCTTCTAAATAGATTTTTTAAAGTCGTCAGAGGAGAATAAACACACTTAGGATTATTAAATTTAGTATTAGCTTTAATAGGAGTTGCATCAACTGATATAAAGTTGTTGTCAATAAAGCCTAATTCTACAAGTATATTAACTTGATTTTTCATAATTTCTTTTAGATAAGA
>JAOAAJ010000059.1 GCA_026418935.1 Caloramator sp.
TAAACATTTTTATTTTATTTAAAATCTCTGGAAGCTTTTCTCTTTTATAAAATTGAGTTAGTTTATCATATATATTCTCATATTCAAACCATTTAACATTCTCTGTTATTGTTTTAATGTTTGAAAACATCCTAAATACCATCAAAGAAAAAATTACAACATATACTCCTTGATTATTAAAATCAAAACTAAATTTACCATTTATCTTAATAAAAGAAATAACAAATATTAAGAGCAAAATACTATATAACCATACAAAATAGACTTCTAAGTTTCTGCTTTTAAGAGAAGATTTTATATATGAAGTCAAGGTATCCTTCATTCCTTTTTTTAGTAAGTGATTCACACCAAATATAATACTTATCCCTGTATAGCAGTATAATATATCTGCAAATCCTGTGTATGCATTATTTATACCAGAACCTACAATAAAATAAATTAAGTCTGCAACAAAATAAAATACAAGTGAAGCTATAATATACATGACGTGTCTTCTTATTTTAAGCTCCGATGTCATCTTCAATGCATTCATAACTATATAAAATAACAGTATAACATCGAATATTACATATACAATATCAATACATACTTCCTTTAATATATTATTTGAGAAAAACAATAAAATAGTATATATAAAAACATAACAGAATATTAGTGAATCTATCAAAATTGATTTATTAAATCTAAAGAGCATAAAATGCTTATAAAGTCTATCAAGTGCTAAGAATACATTTACATAGGCAATAAAATAGAATAAGTGATATATTTGTGAAGTAGAATATACTGTAATTAAATCCCCCACTATTGAAAAAATTAAAAACAACATAAAATTTAAAAAGTAAGAAATATTAATTTTTCTATATGCCCTATAGCAAAAGTAAGCAGCAACAAAATAAATGAAAGTTTCAATTATATTTATTGCATTAATAAACTTTGCATTCGTCCAATAAATCTTACTTATAATCAATGCAAATATAACTAATAAAGATATCATTATATGCCCAAGCCAAACTTCTTTTTTCGTCATAGTAACCCTCTTTTTCAACATTTTTAACTTTATTATACTAAACTTTTACTAAATTATCTATATTTTATACAAAAATTAAATAAAAAGAATAAAAGCAGTAAAAGTTAGACTTTGCCAACTTTTACTGCTTTTATTAAAATTTATCCTAAAACATATCCTTCTTTGCAAGGTAATATGTTGCAACACCTGTTGCAATTGATGTAATTAAAAGAACTATATAAAATCCATAGGGGTTCTCTGAAAAGGGAACAGGTACATTCATACCCCAAAGTCCTGCAAAGACTGATGGAATAGATATTACAATTGTTATTGAAGCTAAAAATTTCATAACTATGTTTAGGTTGTTAGAAATAATTGATGCAAAGGCATCCATAGTACCACTTAAAATGTTGCTATATATATTTGCCATCTCTATTGCCTGCTTATTTTCAATTATAACATCCTCAAGGACATCCTGATCCTCGGGATATTTATTTATCATCTCAAGCTTTAACATCTTTTCAAGAGTTATCTCGTTAGCCTTAAGTGATGTTGAAAAATACACAAGACTCTTTTCAAGTTCAAGAAGCTGTATAAGCTCTTTATTTTTCATCGACCTATGAAGTCTTGCCTCTATAACTGAACTTGTTTTGTCTATCTGCTTTAGATAGTTTAAATAATAGGTTGATATTCTAAAAAGTATCTGAAGTATAAATCTTGATTTTTTATAGGTATAGAAACTCTTAATCTTACCCTTTATAAAATCCTCAAGTATCTTATTTTCTTCAAGGCATATTGTTACTATATAATCGTTATTTAACACAATTCCAAGTGGAATTGTATAGTAGTTTAATTTCTTGTTTTCGACATCAATAAATGGTATGTCAAATATAAATAAGTATTGATCCTCCTCAATTTCTAAACGAGAACTTTCCTCTTCATCAAGTGCTGATTTTAAGAAATCAACCATAATACAAGTTTTACTTGAAACATATTCAAGTTCTGTATCTGTTGGATTTATTATATTAATCCAACAGCCCTTTTCAATAGCTTCTACCTCTACCGTTGTATTGTCTTGAATAGTCTTATAAATCTTTATCATTCCGTGCACTCCTTTCTACACCCACAAGGGTGCAGAACAGTATGCACCCTTGTGGTCTATATTAAGCTACTACTATAAGGCCCATCTCCCATAAATTTACACCTCTTTAAAATATATATTACAATAATAATTTACATTATATATCAAAAAAAGACAACCTATTTTTGTTCAGGATTTAAAATTATTATTGGTTTAGGTGGAACAATTATATCCTTATTATCACCATTTTTAGGATATACATTTGGTCTCTCACAAATACCAGTAAACCCAACGATATACCTTCTCTGTTCTATTAGCTCTCCATACTGCTTTATCTTTTTTGTTAATAAGTCAAAGGATACTCTTATTGCCCTTTCATATTTTTCAATTGTACTTCTAAAATGCTTAAAATCAGACCTCTGGTCGTGCTTTCCATTTGCCGCAACTGTTCCGTTTATAACAACACCATCAAATATCTTAAAAAGTTCCGTTAATGCTCCTACAACATTAAATGAGTTTATGTTGTAGTTGTTTGATTGAATTGGAGTTATTAAAATCTCTTGAAGTATACATTTTATTATATATCTTATCTCATCCTCTACAACTGCTATTTTATATTCAAGCTCAAGTTCGATTAATCTTAATATTTTAAGTAGACTTTCATTAACCTTGTCCCTCAATGCAACTACAATATAATATTTTATCATCGTAATACATTCCTTGTCTGTCAAAGTTCGTTTCTTTTCTGCATCAAAGGGAACATAGTTTACATTATAAAGCATCCTTATTATCTGCCTTTTATTAAATCTTCCAAAGTTCATCTCAATAAA
>JAOAAJ010000125.1 GCA_026418935.1 Caloramator sp.
TGCTGTTTCAGGAGCTGTTTATGCATTAGAATGTTCTTTGCAAAAGATTGATAATGAAAGAGGAATATATCTAATTACTCCAAAGGGTGTTGAGATAGAAAATGAACTTAAAAATATATTAAGTAAAAGTGATATATTTTCGATGGAATAATAGGAGGTAAAAAATGACAGATGCATTAAGGTATGCCTTTTTTAAGTTTATAAATCTTTTAGAGTTTCTAATATTTATAGATGCTCTTTTGTCTTGGGTTGTGCCAAATAGGCATAGTAATCAAATTTTAAGAATAATAGGTATCGTTATAGATCCTATTAAGGAGCCCTTCTATAGGCTACAGTTTAAGCTTTTACCAAATACTCCTATAGATTTTTCACCTATGCTTGCAATTTTGTTTTTAGAATTTATTAAAACTATAGTTTTATAATATGGTGATGTAATGAATGTAAATGTATTTTTAAAAAGAAATGAAGAAAAAAAGGATGTTTATGTTAAATTAATGGATATAGTAAATAGAGTGGATAGAACTTGGCAGGAGGAATTCACGGATTTTTTGACACCAGATGAGCAGTATTTTTTAAATTTAATATCAAAGGGAAGAGAGATATATACAAAATATTTTGGTGGTAAAGGTAATTTTGAAAGGGCAGTTGCTCTTATAAGTAAGGTTGATATGGATATAGATTTCCCAGTAGATATAATTAGAGTAAGTGGCAATTTTAAGTTTGAAAAGTTAAACCACAGGGACTATCTTGGTGCATTATTATCATTAGGAATAAAAAGGGAAAAAATAGGAGACATCAATGTTTTTGATGATGGAGCAGAAATATATGTAGATAGAGAATTAAGCGACTATATAATTTTTAACATAAATAAGATAAAGCATACAGGGGTAAAACTTGAAAGGATACCATTGGAAATAGCAAGAGAAGGAATGCAATCTTTTAGAGAAATTACAGCAAATGTTGCATCCTTAAGAATGGATGCTATAATTTCTGAAGTATATAATCTGTCAAGAAGTGAAGCCTCTTCTCTTATAAAACAGGGAAATGTTAAGGTAAATTATATATACAATGATGATCAAAGTTATAATTTAAAAGATGGAGATATAGTTTCGGTTAAGGGATTTGGA
This sequence comes from Caloramator sp., assembly GCA_026418935.1. GTDB lineage: Bacteria > Bacillota > Clostridia > Clostridiales > Caloramatoraceae > Thermobrachium. The sequence goes on from JAOAAJ010000125.1 coordinate 1,128, forward strand.
AGATTTGTTTTTAGCTCTGTCGTTAGAAATACAAAAAGTCAAAGGCTTGTTGTGTCAATAAAAAAATATGTATAGGGGAGGAATAGAAATGACTATAACACCAAATGAAATTATAAATAAAGAGTTTAAGAGAAATTTTAGAGGATATGACATTGATGAAGTTGATGAATTTTTAGAACAGCTAAGTGAGGACTATGAAAAGCTTTATAAAGAAAATCTAAATTTAAAGGAAAAAAGTGAAGCTTTAAATGAAAAATTGAGCCACTATGTAAACTTAGAGAGCACACTTCAAAACACACTATTACTTGCACAATCTGCAGCAGACCAAGCAAAGGAAAGTTCTAAAAAGGAGGCAGAACTTATTATAAAGAATGCACAGGAGGCTGCTAATGAACTCGTAAAGAAGGCAGAAGAGAGAGTGCTTGAGATAAACAAAGAATATGAGATATTAAAGAATGAATACAATATGTTTAAAAGCAGATTTAGAGCTCTTCTTCAATCTGAACTTGAGAATCTTGACAAGGAGTACATAATAAAAGAAAAATAATTACTTGACATAATTTTTAGTTTATTGTATATTTATGGGTAAATATAAAAAACGATGACAGGGACGAGTAGGCAAAGGATGTTTTACAGAGAGTGGGGGTTGGTGAGAGCCCATAAACTAACTTTGTTGAAAATCACCCTTGAGTTGCAGGCTGAATTAAGTAAGCTGAGCCGGTGAATGCCGTTATCTTAATGAGTTATAAATTTGGGTGGTACCGCGGACAGACCTTCGCCCCAGTGGCATAGGTCTTTTTTTATTGGATAAAATTAGAAAGGGAGGTATTATAAATGGATTATAGTAAGACACTTAATCTGCCACAAACAGAGTTTGCAATGCGTGCAAATCTACCACAAAAAGAACCACTAATGCTTGAGGAATGGGATAGTAAAAATATTTATAAGAAGGCACTTGAAAAGAATAAAGGTAATAGATCATTTATTTTACACGATGGACCTCCATATGCAAATGGGGATATTCACTTAGGCCATACTCTAAACAAAGTTTTAAAGGATATTATAGTTAGATATAAAACAATGAAGGGATTTTATTCTCCTTATGTACCAGGTTGGGATACACACGGTCTTCCAATAGAACTTCAAGCAATAAAGAAGCTTGGAATAAAGGTGAGTGATGTTGACCCAGTTAAGTTTAGGGGTATGTGTAAGGATTATGCCTTAAGCCAAGTAGAAAGACAAAAGGAACAATTTAAGAGACTTGGTGTAATTAGTGATTTTGAAAATCCATACTTAACACTATCTCCAGAATTTGAAGCAAAGCAAATTGAAGTATTTGGAGAAATGGCTAAAAAGGGCTACATATATAAGGGATTAAAGCCTGTATATTGGTGTCCATCCTGCGAAACAGCTTTAGCTGAAGCAGAAATTGAATATGCAGATGAAACTTCAAACTCTATCTATGTTAAGTTTAGAGTTAAGGACGATAAAGGTTTATTTAAGAACGTAAATGTAGATTTAAATAATATATATTATGTAATCTGGACAACAACAACTTGGACTTTACCAGCAAACCTTGCAATATGCTTAGGACCGGATTTTGAATACGTTCTTGCTAAGTTCAATGATGAAGTTTATGTGATAGCAAAGGAATTGCTTGAAGCAGTAAAGAAGGCGGCAAATCTTGAAAATGAAGAAATACTTGCTACATTTAAGGGAAGTGAATTAGAAGGTCAAACCTGCTATCATCCATTTATAGATAGAGAGTCATTAGTTATAGTGGGTGAACACGTAACATTAGAATCAGGTACTGGTTGTGTTCATACAGCACCAGGACATGGTCAAGAAGACTTTGAAATAGGTATGAAATATAAATTAGAGGTTTTAAATCCTGTAGATGCAAAGGGAAGATTTACTGAAAAGGCTGGAAAATATCAAGGATTAACTTATAAAGAAGGAAATAAAGCAATACTACACGATTTAAAGGAAACTAATATGCTTCTTGCTGAGGAGAGAATAACTCACTCATATCCACACTGCTGGAGATGTAAGAATCCAATCATATTTAGAGCAACTGAACAATGGTTTGCTTCAATAGACGGATTTAGAAAGGAAGCAGTTGATGCAGTTAAGGAAGTAGAGTGGATACCAGGTTGGGGAGAAGACAGAATTGCAAGTATGGTTCAAGATAGAGGAGACTGGTGTATATCAAGACAAAGAATATGGGGTGTTCCAATTCCAATATTCTATTGTGAGGATTGTGGAAAGGAACTAATAACTGAAGAAACTATAGAGAAGGTTGTAGAAATATTTAAGGAAAAGGGCTCAGATGCTTGGTTTGAAATGGATGCAAAGGATCTTCTTCCAGAAAACACTAAATGTCAATGTGGTGGAGAAAAGTTTAGAAAAGAAAAGGATATAATGGATGTTTGGTTTGACTCAGGTTCAAGCCATGCAGGTGTTCTTGAAACAAGAGAGGATTTAAGCTGGCCAGCTGATATGTATCTTGAAGGAAATGACCAATATAGAGGATGGTTCCAATCTTCACTTTTAACTGCTGTTGCAACAAGAGGTAAGGCACCATATAGAACAGTTATAACACATGGTATGGTTGTTGATGGAGAAGGAAAGAAGATGTCAAAGTCCCTTGGTAATGGAATTGATCCAATGGATGTTATAAAGGAATATGGTGCAGACGTATTAAGACTTTGGGTTTCATCAGCAGATTACAAGAGCGACGTTAGAATATCAAAGGATATATTAAAGCAGCTATCAGAGGTTTACAGAAAGATTAGAAATACTGCAAGATATATGATAGGAAACCTATATGATTTTGATCCAAATAATGATATGGTTGATTATAACGAAATGAATGAACTTGATAAGTGGGCTCTACTTAAGCTTCAACATCTAACAAAGGAAGTTACAGAAGCCTATGAAAGATATGAATTCCACATTCTATATCATGCAATACACAACTTCTGTGTTGTTGATATGAGTAACTTCTATTTAGACATAATAAAGGATAGGCTCTACACAGAAAAGCCAGATTCAAAGGAAAGAAGAGCAGCACAAACAGTTATGTACAGAATATTAAACGCACTTGTTAAGATGATTGCTCCTGTTCTATCCTTTACAGCAGACGAAATATGGAAGTATATGCCTCATACATTAGATGAAAAGGTTGACAGTGTTCTTTTAGCAGATTGGCCAAAGGTACTTGAAGAATATGTAGATGAAGAACTTGAAAAGAGATGGGATAACATCTTAAACATAAGAGGCGAAGTGTCAAAGGCACTTGAAATTGCAAGAAATAATAAATTAATTGGACACTCACTAAATGCAAAGGTTGAAATTTACGCAGAGGGAGACACATATAAGTTCTTAAATGAAGTTAGAGACTATCTACAAACAGTATTTATAGTTTCAAAGGTTGAACTATATGAAGGAATTAAAGATGGATTAGATTATACATTTAGAAGTGAAGAAAATAAGGACCTTGCAGTAGTTGTATCTGTAGCAACTGGTGAAAAGTGCGAAAGATGCTGGGTATATAGTGAAACTGTTGGACAGGACAGTGAACATCCAACATTATGCTCAAGATGTGTAAGTGTTTTAAAATAATGAAGTTTATTGTATAATAAGGATAGCATGTAAATGCTATCCTTATTTTTGAGGTGTTATTATGAAGGAGATAAAGGTCAATCTTAAAAATCCCTATAGTGTTATTGTTACATCTACTAATTCTCAATTGAACTTTTGGTTTGAACAGAAAAAGGTTGGAAAGATATTTATAATTACTGATGGAAAAGTTAATTCTATTTATGAAGATTATTTTAAAAGCTTTGAGACAAAAATTATAGGTAAGTATATTATAAAGCCTGGTGAGGAGAGTAAAAGAATAGAAACAATACTTGATATTTATAGAACTCTTCTTAAAAATAACGTTGACAGAAGATGCACATTAATAGCCTTTGGAGGTGGAGTAGTAGGTGACATTGCAGGATTTGTGGCTGCTACCTATAAAAGGGGTACAAATTTAATATATGTTCCTACTACAATTATCTCTCAAACTGACAGTAGTGTTGGAGGCAAAAATGGTTTTAATTTAGATGGAATCAAAAATGTTATTGGAACCTTCTATCAGCCAAGTTTAGTATATGTAGATGTAAATCTTATAAAAACTTTAGATTATAAAAATTTTAAAAATGGAATGGCTGAGGTAATAAAATACGGATTATCTCTTGATGAAAACTTATTTAGATTTATAGAGGAAAATAAAAGGGCAATTAAGGAGAGAGAAATTGATAAATTAAAATATATTATATCTGAATGTGTTAAACTAAAGGCAGAAGTAGTAGAAAGGGATGAATTAGATTTAGGAGAGAGGCATATATTAAACTTTGGCCACACAATAGGGCATGCATTAGAAACTATGTTTGACTTTAATATACTGCATGGAGAAGCAGTTGGAATTGGTATGGTTTATGAGAGCTATATTGCCCTAAAGAGAAGCTTAATTACTGAAGGAATTTTTGAAAGGTTAATAAAAATACTTGAGTATTTTGAGCTACCAACTAACATCGATATTGAAAACTATAAAAGGTTTAAGGACATTATCTGTAAGGATAAAAAAAATGTGGATAATAATATAAAAATTGTTTTGCCACAGGGTATAGGTCGTGCTATAATAACAACTGATGTAAAAGCTGATACAATTGTACAAAATATACAAGAATATAATAGGAGGTCATTATGAGAATAGGTATTATTGGTGCAATGGATGAAGAGGTTATTAAGATAAAGGAGTCAATGGAAGTTGAAAGAATAGAAAAGAAGGCAAGTATGGAGTTTTATTTAGGCAAATTTTTAGGTAAAGAGATTGTTGTTGTTAGAAGTGGTATTGGTAAAGTAAATGCGGCTGTTTGTACTCAAATACTTATTGATGATTTTAATGTTGATGCAGTAATAAACACTGGTATAGCAGGTGGAGTATATAGTGAAATAAATGTAGGAGATGTTGTTGTATCTACTGACCTTGTACATCACGATTTTGATACAACTGCATTTGGATATGAAGTAGGTCAAGTTCCAAGAATGGAGGTTTACTCTTTTAAAGCTGATGAAAAGTTAGTCCAAATTGCAGTAAGAAGTGCAGAGGCTCTTAATGATTTTAAAGTTTACAGTGGAAGAATTATATCAGGTGATCAATTTATAAATTCAAGAGAAAAGATTCAATATTTTAGAGAAAAATTTAATGCCTATGCAGTTGAAATGGAGGGCGCAGCAATAGCACATGTATGCTATTTAAATTCTGTTCCATTTGTTGTTTTAAGATCTATTTCAGACAAGGCAGATGGGAGTGCACATGTAGATTATCCAACATTTATGAATAGAGCAATTGAAAACTCAATTGGAATACTTTCTAATATGATAAGAGCAATGTAGGTGAAAATATGAAATTAAAAAGGGTTTTAAAGGATAAAAATGTAAATACAAAGCAGGAAAAACCTCTAATTATAGCTGGGCCTTGTAGTGTTGAGGATTATGATACAATGAATAAAATAGCAGAAGGCCTAAAGGAGTTAAACATAGAGTATTTAAGGGGAGGGGCATTTAAACCTAGAACCTCTCCCTATAGTTTTCAAGGGCTTAAGGATGAAGGCATTGAAATTTTAAAGGAGATAAAAGAAAGGTACGGTTTTAAAATTGTTTCAGAGGTTTTGGATGTTCGTGATATTGAATATATGAATGAGGTTGTTGATGTGCTTCAAATAGGTACAAGAAATATGTACAATTATCCTCTACTTAAAGAGGTGGGGCAGACTAAAAAAACGGTTTTACTAAAAAGAGCCTTTAGTGCAACTATTGAAGAATGGTTAAATGCTGCTGAATACATAGCATTAGAGGGTAACAATGATATTATATTATGTGAAAGAGGAATAAGAACCTTTGAAACCTATACAAGAAATACACTTGATTTAAATTCTATTCCTGTTATTAAACAAAAAACAAAATTGAAGGTTTTAGTTGATCCAAGTCATGGGACAGGTAGAAGAGAACTTGTACGTCCTATGAGTAGAGCAGCAATTGCAGCTGGTGCAGATGGGCTTATAATAGAGGCACACATAGAACCTGATAAGGCCTTTTCAGATTCTGAGCAAACTATTGATTTAAAAGAATTAAAATTAATTATAGAGGAGTCAAATAGAATATTTATGTGCATAAATTAAACTAAAAATAGTATTAGTAATCCTAACTAATACTATTTTTTTTATTTGTGTTATATTTGACAATATCATAAATGATAAATATTAAAATGCATAAATTTACTCTCTTATAAAAAAATATATGTATGGAGGGAAAGATTATGGGAGAAGATAATAAAAAAACAGAAGAACTTTTAAATAAAGTTTGCGTGCAGCTAGAAAAATCAAGAATTGGAGATTATGTAGATTTAATGCAAAATCCATATAGAATGATTGCTTTAAATTTTTTTTCAGGAGTAGCAAGAGGATTTGGGATTGCCTTTGGGTTTGCTATTTTAGGTGCCTTTGTAATATATCTATTACAAAAATTAGTAGTATTAAATTTACCTATTATTGGTGGATTTGTAGCAGAAGTTGTTAAACTTGTTCAGCTAAATATTAAATAAGGAGATGAGGTTATGGAGGATAATAGATTAAATAAGTATAAGCAGATTTTATTAAAGAAGAAAGAGGATATTTTACATACAATAAATGAGATGGAGCAAAATGGAATTAAGGAAGGACAGAGGGAGGAACTAAGTGAGCTCTCTACCATAGATAATCATCCTGCTGATATGGCAACAGAGGTATATGATAAAGAAAGAGGATATGCATTATTTGAGAATGAGAAAAATATTTTGGCAAAGATTGATGCAGCTTTAAAAAATATTGAGGATGGTACCTATGGTATATGTGAAATTTGTGGAGAAGAAATAGAAAAGGATAGATTAGATGTTATTCCCTATGTTTCTACATGTAAAAAATGTATGAATGATAAACTTGGATATAGTACATTTAAACCAGATAGACCAGTTGAGGAGGAGGTATTAGGCTTTCCCTTTGGAAGAAGTTTTAGAGATGTGAGCGATGAAAATGAATATGATGGAGAGGATGCATGGCAGGAGGTAGGTAATTTCAATAGAATGAAACATGCAAAGTTAAATTACGATGATGAACAAATACCTGGTACTGTTGAATGGGTTGAAAATATAAGCAACCAGCAGTATAAAAATCAATTACCATAGTAATATAAATCACAATGCCACAGAAAAAATCTGTGGCTTATTTTGTTAAAATTATTATTGGCATATACCCAAAACATATATATAATTAAAAATGTAATGAACATATACCCAAAAAGGAGGTTGTGAATATGCCAAGAAGAGATGGAACAGGCCCAGATGGTAAAGGACCAAGAACAGGAAGAGGTTTAGGAAGATGTGGAAATAATCAAGACAACGTGCAATGCAGAAGAGATAGACGTGGCAGAGGATGCGGCAGATTCTGTAGAAGAGATGAAAACTAAAAAGTCCTAATAAAATTGCTGTGATGATTGACTAAAATAAAATTTTATATGTCAATTACCACAGCACTTTTTATATTAGTTTTGATATAAAGGCATTATATAATTGGGTGTTTTATGTTAAAATAGAAAATGTAAGTTTTGAAGGGAGGGATATAAGTGCCAAGACCAAGAAAGTATAGAAGAGTATGTTGTTTGCCTATGGTAAATGAGTTTGGACCGCTTAAAGAAAAGGATTTAAATAAATTTGTATTAATGACAGTTGAAGAATATGAAACAATAAGATTAATGGACTTAGAGAATTTAAGTCAAGAGGAAACTGCAGAAAGAATGGGGGTTGCCCGTTCTACTATACAGAGAATTTATGAGGAGGCAAGAAAAAAGCTTGCTGATTTTATTGTAAATGGGAAAATACTTAAAATAGAAGGAGGAGATTATAGAGTTTGTGATTTTAACAAGGATGATAATAGGTGTCCTTCCTGCAGACGCTATGGAAGAATGCATGGACACGATAATGAAGAAGATTAGAGTAATAGACACAAACCTTTTTTTATTTTAAAATATTTAAATGTGAATATAAATAGTGGGGTGGAAAAATGGAATTTTTAATTGTTTTGTTAGTATTATTGGACCAATTTTCAAAGTATTTAGCAAAAAAACATTTAATATTAAAACAACCTATTAATTTAATAGAAGGGTATTTAAACCTTATTTATGTTGAAAACAGAGGTGCTGCCTTTGGTATGTTTAGAGATAAGAAAATTATATTAGTAGGTTTTACTTCAATAGTTGTCATAGGACTTATTTATTATTTATTTAAAAATAAAGGAAAGGATAAAATTATTGATTTTTGTTTAACATTAGTTATAGCAGGTGCTATAGGTAATTTAATTGATAGAATTTATTTAAACTATGTTGTGGATTTTATACATTTTTATATTAAGAATATATTTGACTGGCCTGTATTTAATTTTGCTGATATCTATGTTTCAGTTGGGGCAGTATTATTATCGGTTAAGTTGATATTCTTTGATAAACAGAGGTGATTTTGTAGATGCAGACACAGTCTATGAATTTTATAGTGGATATAGATAATGTGGGTAAAAGAATAGATGTTTATTTGGCAGAAATGATAGAAAATATGTCCAGGTCACAAATTCAAAAGATAGTTAATGATGGTAATGTTACTGTAAATGAAAAGATTGTAAAAAACAATTATAAGCTAAAGGAAGAGGATGAAATAGTATTAAACTTGCCAGAACCTGTGATGCTAAAGGTTGAGCCAGAGGATATACCAATTGATATTTTATATGAGGATGATGATATAGTTGTGGTTAATAAACCTCAGGGAATGGTTGTTCATCCTGCACCAGGTAATTATTCAGGTACCCTTGTTAATGCACTTTTATATCATTGCAAAAGCCTATCTTCCATAAATGGAGTAATACGTCCAGGTATAGTTCATAGAATTGACAAGGATACATCGGGAGTATTGGTTGTTGCAAAGAATGATATTTCCCATAGAAGTTTAGCAGAACAGATTAAGGAACACACAGTAAATAGAATATATCTTGCAATAACAGAGGGTGTAATAAAAGATGATTATGGAACGATAAATAAACCTATAGCAAGGCATCCAGTGGATAGAAAAAAGATGGCAATAGTGGAGGGTGGAAGAGAGGCTATTACGCATTTTAATGTACTTGAGAGATTTAAAGAGAATACATACATACAATGTAAACTTGAGACTGGGAGGACACATCAAATTCGTGTTCATATGAGTTCAATAGGACATCCTTTAGTTGGAGATCCTGTATATGGCTACAAAAAGCAAAAATTTAAATTACAGGGGCAGGCACTTCATGCTACAACATTAGGTTTTATTCATCCTACTAAAAAGGAGTATATGGAGTTTACTTCAGCTCCTCCAGATTATTTTAATGAATTGATTGAAAAGTTACGAAACCAAAATAAGTAGGAGGTGGAAATATGCAAATTAAGGCAAAATTATTAGATGAGAATTCAATAAGAAGGACGCTGATAAGACTTTCTCATGAAATTATTGAAAAGAACAAGGGTGTATCAGATATAGCACTAATTGGAATAAAAACAAGGGGAGTACCAATAGCAAAAAGAATTGCTGAATTTATAAAACAGTTTGAGGGAGTTGATGTTCCTGTAGGTGTTCTTGATATAACTTTATATAGGGATGATTTAACAGAAAAATATGAAGACCCTAAGATAAATGAAACTAAAGTGGATTTTGATATAAAAAATAAGAAGCTAATTTTAGTCGATGATGTTTTATTTACAGGACGAACAGTTAGGGCAGCACTTGATGCAATAGTGGACTTAGGAAGGCCAAAGTCAATACAGCTTGCTGTTTTAATAGATAGAGGACATAGAGAACTTCCAATAAGAGCTGATTATGTAGGTAAAAATGTTCCTACATCTCTATCAGAGATAGTGCATGTACATTTAAAAGAAATAGATGGAGAGGATGTTGTACTTATTGCTGAAAAATAAAATGCATGCCTGTAAAGGAAAGAATTATAAAATTACATCACAGGGCATTATTGTATTATTAACGTACAAAAATAGCTTATTGTAAACTATTTTGGATTAATTGATTTAATAAAGCCCCTTGATGGACTTAAGGAATTTTTTTAAAAAGCCTTAAAAATCCTTCAAGGGGCTAAATATTTTTAAAATTAAATTTTATTTTTCAGCAATCTTAATTTTTCCTATTTTTTCACTTGAGGGAGTAACGTATATCGTCTTGTTTGTATAGTAGATAACCATTCCAGGTTTTGCACCACTTGGTTTTTTAACATTTTTTCTTTCTGTGTAGTCAACTGGCACATTTGTTGAATTTTTAGCTTTACTGTAGTAGGCAGCAAGCAGAGCCCCCTCTAAAAGTGCGTTGTCTGATACTTCACCATTTTTAGATTTTATTATTATGTGGGAGCCAGGTATATTTTTAGTGTGCATCCAGATGTCGTTTTGGGAGGCAAATTTTAATGTTAAAAAGTCGTTTTGAATATTGCTCTTACCAACATATATATCGTATCCATCGGAGGATATAAAGTGCAGTGGTTGTGACTTTGGTGTTTTATTGGTTATTTTCTTTTTTATG